>CAYLZQ010000276.1:0-3767 GCA_964388045.1 uncultured Elusimicrobia bacterium
CGGGTATGCAGTTTTAATCCATAAACTATGCACTTTTAAAAAACTCCCAACATCCTCTTGACTCGCGGTCCGCCCTGGTGTTACCATCTCTCGATGCCGCCCAGGGCCTCCCGGCGCTGCCTGAAATCGTTTTTTTGCCTTGTCGTCATGGGCCTCGCGAGCCCTTGGGAGGTCTCGGGGCAGGCCTTCGTGGTCGGCTACAACCAGGCCTGGATCGGGAGGGACTACGGGACAGACCTCACGAGCAACTTCAAGCCCGATCTCATCGAGAAGACCTTCGGGCAGATCGCCCAGGCCGGAGGCTCCGTGGTCCGCATCTGGCTTTTCGAGGACAAGCACAAGGAGGGACTCCTCTACGGTTCCGAGGGGGGCAAGCCCACCACCGAGGTGGTCGGACTTGTGCCCGGATTCCTGGACCAGCTGGAGCGGCTCATCCAGATCGCCCAGGCCAAGGGCTTGAAGGTCTATTTCACTCTGCTCAGCGGCAACTGGTGGCTGGAGGAGAGGGACACTCACGCCAGCTATGTCCACTACAACATCCTAAACAACAAGTACGGCCGCGGGGACCAGTTCAACGAGAAGGCCGTGGCCCCTGTCCTTGAGGTCTTCAACCGCCACCGGGGGGCGGTTTTCGCACTGGACCTGATGAACGAGGTGGAGGGCTCTGTCTACTACATGTGGGAAGGGGGCTGGGAAGGGGCGCGCCGATGGCTGGAGAGGACAGCCAGTTTCGTCAAGGAGAGATCCCCCTGGCTCAAGGTCACTGCCAGCGCCGGGCACCCCACCGGGCCGCTCGACCTCATGGGAGGTCGCTTCGACGGCCTGGGCCTGGACTTCTACGACCTCCACGTCTACAGCGACAGGGGAGAGATCCTGGGACTTGAGACCCTCTGCCGGTTCCAGAGGGCCAGGGGCCTGCCCTTGGTCCTCGGGGAGTTCGGGCAAAGGAGCAAGCAGGCGGACGACGAGCTTCACGCCAGGGTCACTGCCGGCTTCCTGCGCCAGGCCAAGGCCTCCTGCTTTTCCGCGGCCCTGCCCTGGCGCTTCGACGACGGGGCGGGCGAGCATTCCTACCTGGGCGCTGAGGGCCCCAGGCCCGCTGTCCGCGAGGTCCTGAGATTCGTCCAGGAGCATCCTCCTGCCTGGCCTTGGTAGCCGCGGAGCAGTCCTGGAATCAGGGGAAAAGGGTGACGATCTCGTGGACGCGGCAGAGATCGTGCTCGTAGAGCTTCGGGTTGTCGGCAACGACCTGGATTCCCGGGAGGAAAGAGACGCCGCCTTGTGATGAGGCAAGGATGATCCTGACCCAGGAGTTTCGGGTCGCCAGATACAAGGGATCCTCCCCCTGCGCCTTCTTGTAGCCCGTGACCGCGACGCAGTGCTTGAGCTCCCCCCCTTTCGCGTCCTCGGCGCCCCAGCCCTCAAGGCCTTCCAGGTGCAGGCAGACGGCCACCGGCCAGTCCAGGGCCAGGCGGCTGAGGATCATTCCCTTCTGCTTTAAGCCCTTTTCCTTGCAGACCCCCTTGTCGTCGGCCTCGGGGGGCAGGAGCGGGACGAACTCCTCCTTGGAGACCGAGAGCCCCTCAAGCCTCTTCCTGATCTCCTCCCGGTCCTTCTGGATTTCCGGGCTCTCACCCAGAAGCCTCTTCTCCTTCTCAGCCAGGGACTGCTCCTGGCTTAGGCTCTCGAGGAAAGCTTTCAGGTGGCTATTCTCAGCCAGGCATTGGGCCAGGGGTTTTGAGTCCTGCTTGAAGGCCTCGAGGCATTTCTCCTTCCTCTGCGCCTTGTATTCCTCGTAGGCCTCAAGGAAACTCTCCCAGGGGACTGTCCCCATCCGGGCCACCCCGCTCCGGATGGCGAAGCGTATGTCCTCGTAGGGGTCGCCGGTCTCGATCTGGACCACGTCCACGGAGCCCTCCTCCGCCGGGATCTCGACCGCCTGGGCTCCGGACTTAAGAAGGGTCTTTCTCACGAAGAGATCAGCGGCTGAGAGTTGGAGATCCTCCTTTTGGTTGCGCTTGAGCGCGGCCTCAAGCAAAGCGATGGAGGCGAAGGCATGGCATGAATCGGTCTTGCCCTGGTCCCTGCAGTCAGAGGCGAACTGCCCGCTCAAGTCCACGCTCAGCTCCGAGGCCGGCAGCCCCTGGGGCCAGCCTGAGAGCGCAGAAATCAAAGTCAGGGAGAGCCCCAATGCCTTCATTCTGAGACATCATAGGGCATCTCCCCGACGCCTGGCTTGGCCCAAGGGCCCAGAGAGCGGGCTTCTTTCGGCCCAGGCCGGCCTGGGACCTTGGGAAGCGCGTTTGGCTCCTCTTGGTCAGTGCGTCAGGGTTTCGACCAATTCCAGGGGCAGAACGCGTCGGATGCGCTGGAAGGCGCGATCCAGGGTGAGGAGGAGCGCGCCGTGGTGCGAGGCTGAGACGGCCACCACCAAGTCCGCGACGCCGGCTTGGATTCCCTGACGCGCCAGGCGGTAACGGGTCCAGGCCACGCGGTCCCAAAGCCCGGGGGGGTCAGAAAGCTCGTCTAGCGCCGATAGGCCTTCTTCCAAGCGGCGGTAGTCGCGCAGGGACTTGGTCCCGGAGAGGATCTCGGCCCGGATCAGCCCGTGGGTGCAGAGGAGGCCCTCGCGCAGGAGCTCCCCCAGGATTTCAACCGCCGGGGATCTGCCGCCCCTGAACATATCCACCCAGACCGAGGTGTCGGCCAGGACCCTCATCGCGCCCTGGATTTTCCGAGCTCCAGATCGATAGGGATTTTCCCCCGCAGCCTCCAGAGCCGCTCCAGCTTCTTTTTGCGCGCGAGCTCCTCCAGGGCCCAGACGATGGCCTGGGTCTTGGTCCTGGCGCCCGAGAGCCTTTGGGCCTCGGCCAGGAGCTTTTCGGGAAGGTTGAGCGTCGTTCTCATGTCCCCTTGATGCAGATGAATTATAACAGGCATATGCATTCTCCGCAAGGGCCCTATGGGGCTTCGGCGGAGACTTCCATCCGGCTTGGCAGTCTCATGACGCTTATACGGCCCATGCCTGCCGGAAGTTCCATGGCCCCGTCCAGTCGGAAGATTTGATTCCGCCTCGGCTGTTTTGTAGGCTTGTGTCGTGCTCCTTTTCAAGATGGCCTGGAGGAACGTCTGGAGAAACAAGAGGCGCTCTGGTATCACCCTGGCGGCCTCGAGCTTCGGCCTGGCAGTCCTGATCTTTTTGCTCGCCTTCATGGACGGATTGCACGAGCAGATGGTGAGAAACGCCACGCGCATGCTTTTGGGCCACCTCCAGGTCTACGCCCGGGGTTTTCGCGAGGATCCTGTCCCTGAGAAGGCCATCCCCGACCCGGAGAGGGTCCGCGAGGCCTTGGCCAGGGTCCCGGGGCTGGCCCATGCCCTTCCCAGGGTCTCGGGCTACGGCCTGGTCTCCTCGGCCGACAACTCCGTGGGGGTCCAGATCCTCGGGGTGGACCCCGCGCTCGAGGAGAAGGCCACCCGCATCCCGAAGACCCTGGTCGAGGGAGGCTACCTCGGCCGAGACTCCGGCCGCGTCGGGGAGATCCTCATCGGCAAGGCCCTGGCCAAGAGGCTCAGGGCGGTGACCGGGGACAAGATCGTGCTCCTCGCCCAGGCCGCGGACGGCTCCATGGCGAGCGCCCTCTTCAGGGTCAAGGGGGTCTTCAAGACAGGGGCCGAGGGCCTGGACCTTGGCACTGTCTTCGTGAGCCTGGGCCGGGCCCAGGAGTTCTTCGCCCTGGGAAGGCGGCTCACCTCCTTTCTCATCT
>CAYLZQ010000277.1:0-3749 GCA_964388045.1 uncultured Elusimicrobia bacterium
CGTAGGGAGGGAGCCTCGGCCCCCTCAACTCACCTCAGCCCTTCGGGCCCAGGGCGCCGTTGCCATTAACGTTCTATCGCTGCGCCCGCGCGAGTGCCACTGGCACTCGCGCCCCAGCGGGGGAGGTGAGTAGGCACCCATAACCAAGATGTTACCAGGCCTCCACAACTTCATGAAAATTCCATGACTTCTGCCTGCTATCCATTGAGGGGGGCAGGAGGATGAGATGACGAAGAGGCTGCTCATGATCGACGACGATTCCAGGCTCCTGGGTCTCGTCAGGAACGTGATGGAGGAGGAGGGCTGGGAGTTCGAGGCCTGCTCCACCGGGAGAGCCGGCTTCGCCCAGGCCCTGCGCCGCAGGCCCAGCGTCATTCTCCTTGATCTCAGGCTTCCGGACATGGACGGCTGGAACCTGCTTAGGCGCTTCAAGACCGAGCCGGGCTTGAGAAGCGTCCCCGTGGCCATGATCTCGGGGGTGCAGAGAAGGCCAGAGGACAAGGTGACGGGCCTGGTCCTGGGAGCCGACGACTACATCTCCAAGCCCTTTGACTGCGGGCTCTTGGTGGCAAAGCTCCACGCCCTCACGAGGTCCCTGGATGATTAGACGTTTATGGCCCCTGGCTCTCCTGGCCGTTTTCGGGCGCTCAAGCTGGGCCGCGCCCGGGAGCACGGGAGCCAATTTCCTGCGCTTCGCCCAGGGCCCGCGCGCTGTCGCGATGGGGGAGTCCCAGGTGGCCGTGGCCGACGACGCCTATGCGGCCTTCTGGAACCCGGCAGGCCTGGCCGCCCTGGAAAGCGCCGAGCTCGCCCTCAGCCACAACAAGTCCTTTATGGGTGTCGACCAGCAGTATTTCTCGATGGCCTATCCCTTGAGATACGGCTCGACCCTGAACCTCAACCTCACCCGCATGAGCATCAGCCCCCTGCAGGGCTACGACGCCCAGGGGACCAAGACCGGGCAGGTCACCGCCGGCGACTACGCCCTGGGACTGGCTTACGGCCGCGCCCTCCTCAAGGACGAGGCCCAGCAGCCCATGCTGAGCGCGGGCCTCAACCTCAAGGGAGTCAAGGAGAACCTGGACACGGCCTTCGCCCAGACCCTGGCCGCGGACATGGGAGTGATCTACTACCTGCGGCCCCAGCGCAGGACAGGGCGCGCCGAATGGCGCTTCGGGCTTGCGGCCAGGAACCTCGGGCCCGGGCTCAAGTTCGACGAGGAGCGCTTCGATCTTCCCACCATCTACCAGTTGGGCGCGGCCTGGCAGAGCCGCCCCTACGGGGACCTCCTGACCCTGAGCCTCGACCACGTTTTCAGCCGCGACGAGGGCTACCACCTGGCCGGGGGGGCCGAGTACGTGGTCCACCGCCTCCTCGCCTTCAGGCTGGGCTACAGGACCGGCCAGGACATAGGCCTGGGCCTGAGGGCCGGGGTGGGATTCAAGCTCAAGCGCATGGAGGTGGACTACGCCTTCGCCGGATTCGGAGACCTGGGGGAGATGCACCGGGTGGGCCTCTCCCTGAGGCTGGGAGGGCGCGTGGAGGTCACTCCCCCGGAGGAAAGAGGCCTGGGCGCCGTCATGAGGAGAGGCGAGAGGCTCATGCAGGAGGGCCGCTACTATGAAGCGATTCTTGAGTTCAACAAAGCCCTGGACTTGGATCCAGGAAACAGGAGGGCCTTGGAGCAGATGCGCAAGGCCAATGAGAGGCTTAAGCCTTAACCGGGTCTTCGCGCTTCTCCTCTTGGCCTCCCCTGTCCTGGGGCAAGACCCCTTCTGGAGCGAGGAGCTTGCCCTCCAGAGGGGCCGGGAGGCCTACTTCCACAAGCGCTACACCGAGAGCCTGGATCTCTTCATCCAGGTCCTGCAGGAGAATCCAGACCAGCCCGAGGCCAAGAGGATGATCAAGGAGGCGGCCGAGGCCGCCTCCAGCGCCGAGGTGCGGCAGGTCCAGCAGGAGCGGGGGCGGATCTTAAGCGAGGCCGAGGCCCTCAAGCGCCGCGCAGGCCCCAGGAGGGCCTCCCCGCCGGGCCTGCCTTTCACAGGAGGAGAGCAGGTGGCTGCCTGGGAGGGCAAAGGCGAGGGGGCCTTGGAAAATGGGGAAAGCCGGGAAGAGGCCGCGGCCCAGGGAGCCTCCCTCTTCGATCGGCAGTCCCTGCGGCCGGAATCCGGAGCTCCCGAGGCGCCTGCCGAATCCGCCCAGGAGCCTGGGTTTTCCAAAGCCGTCCTTCTGGAGAAGGCTTCCCCGCTCGACAAAGGTGTTTCTCCCAGAAGGGCTGAGCCTCCCGCCCCGAGGCTTGAGCGTTCCATCCTGGGAAGGGAGGTCTCGGGCCTCTATCAGGCCGGACTCGTCTCCTATTCCCGGGGAAGGCTCCCCGAAGCCGCCAAGGCCTGGGAGAGGGCCCTGGACCTCGATCCTGGAAACGAGAAGGCCCGCAAGGCTCTTGCCAGGGCGCGCAAGGACTTGGAGGTCCAGGCCAGACAGGAGGCCGAGCGGCCCTATGCCCTGGCCGATGCCCTTAACGGCTCCCAGATGAGGGACGGGCTCGCCTCGTCCCCGCGTCCCAAGGGCGCGCGCGAAAGGCTCGCGGATCAGCCGGAACAGGCCGTGGAGCTTTACCGCTCCGGGCTTATCCTTTACGGAAACGGGAAGGTTCGTGAGGCGAGCGCCGAATGGGAGAGGGCCCTGAGAATCATGCCCGAGGACGAAAGGGTCCAGAAGGCCCTGGCCAGGGCCCGTCGGGAACTCGAGGTGGTGCCGTGAGGCGGACCCTGATCCTGGCTTTCCTCGCGGCCCTGGCCCCGGCCCTTCGCGCGAGCTCCGGCGGAAGGTACAGCCTCTCTATCTCCCAGCAGGGCGGGGGGGGAGGCAGCGACCTCTCCGGCGGCAGCTTCCGGGCCCAGGGGGCCCTTGGGGAGGCTTTTCTTCCCGCTTCCGAGGCTTTCGTCTTGAGGGGCAGAAGGTTCCAGGTGAGGGACGGGTTCTACAATCCCCCGAAGTTCGGGCTCCAGAACGCCCTGGGCTTCACCCTCTCGGACCCCACGGGCTCTGTCTTCGTCTCCTTGCCTCCCTATGCGGTCGCCTCCCCGACTTTCGAGGTCGCGATCCGGTCCAACCCCCTGGACCGTCCCCTGCGGGCGGATCCCGGCATGATCCGGGAGGCCAACCAGAAGCTCTCCTTCAACAGCCCCCTCTCCCAGGTCCTGCCCACCCACCTCTGGGAGATCGACGTGGTGGACGAAGAGGGCTTCCACGGCCAGGCCCTGGCCGGCCAGGGGGCCATCTCCTTCCGCTACAGGGACATGAGGGGCGACGGGATCGTGGACGGTACAAATCCCCCCGTCAGGGCCAAGACCTTGAAGCCCTGGATCCTGGATGAGGCGCGGGCCCTGTGGGTCCAGCTTCCTGATTCGAGCGTGGACCTGGGCGGCAGGAGGGTGACGGCCCCCTTGAGGCACTTCAGCGTCTTCGCCTTCATCGGCGGCTTGGACACCTCGGTCGCCGACGCCTACGCCTTCCCGGTTCCCTTCAGGCCCCACGGGCCCCAGGCCGGGAGCGGCCCCGGCCAGACCGGGACCCTGGCCGCGGGCATCACCTTCACCAACCTCCCTTCCGAAGGGACCATCGAGATCTATACCCTCGCCGGCCAGCTCGCGGGCAAAATCGAGATCCCGCCCAACCTCGCGCCGACCACCCTGGCCTGGGACGTCACGAACAGCGCGGGGGAGCTCGTGGCCAGCGGGGTCTAC
>CAYLZQ010000278.1:0-3725 GCA_964388045.1 uncultured Elusimicrobia bacterium
CCTCCTCGACATGGATCACGCCGCTCTCCCCGGGAGCATCCTCCTGGGGCTCGTCCACGCTCGCCAGGGCGCTCAAGGAAACCCTCCGCAAGGCGGAGGCCCTGGGAATCTCAGCCACCTCGGCGACGAACTCCTCGCTCGTGTTGCCGTTGGAGAGGATACTCGCCAGGCGCCTGGCCTTGAAGCCCCTAAGGGCCTTCTCGCGCGCGGCCTGGGAGGTTCCAGGCTTGAAGGTGATGATCACGCGCTTGGTTGAGGAGGCCCAGGCAGGCGCTTGGGCCAGGGCGGAGAGAAGAACCGCCAACGAAGCCAGCATTAGTCTCATCGTCCACACCCCCTTTGGTCCCCGAGAAGCCCCGGGGATCGCTGTCATCTTGAGACGCCTGATTATGGACAAAAGTCCCATTTCGCGCCTGGGCCTTAAGACCTATTCTGATATAGGCCTTAAGACCCACCCTGAGGGCCTCTGGGCCTATGGCGCGATCCGGGCGGCGTCGACCATGCCGAAACCCTCCGCCCGGCCTAGGCCGAGAGAGCGGGCCGAGGCCTTGAGGGCCGCGCGCACGCCTTCAGGGCCCCGCGCTCCGCGCGCGACGGCCAGGGCGGCTAGGCCCGCCACGTGCGGGGCCGCCATGGAGGTGCCGTCCAGGGACTCATACCCGCCCCCCGGGAAAGCGGACCTCACGTCCACCCCGGGGGCTATGAACTCGACCTTGGGACCGCGGCTCGAGAAATTGGCGAGCCTGTCGGACCTGTCGCTGGCCGAAACCGCGATCACCTCGGGATAGCCCCCGGGATACTCAACGGCTCTACCGCTGTTGCCTGCGGCCGCGACGATGGCCACCCCCTTGTTGGTCGCATGCTGGACCGCCAGGCGCAGGAATAGGGAACCGAGCGGCGCCCCCAGGCTCATATTGGCCACCTGAATGCCGTTACGGGCGCACCAGAGGAGGGCCTTGATGAGGGAGCTGACCCTGGCTCCTCCTTCCTTATTAAGGGCTTTCACCGCGTAGAGCCTGGCCCCGGGCGCGACCCCCACCACTCCCCGGCCGTCAAGGTCCGCGGCGATAGTCCCCGCCACGTGGGTCCCGTGCCCGTTGTCGTCCAGAAAGGGGGCTCCTGAATCCAGGATATTGACGCCACCCGCGACCCTGTCCTTAAGGTCAGGATGCCCGGCGTCGATGCCGGTGTCCAGAACCGCGACCCTCACTCCCTCTCCCTGGGTCCTGGCCCAGGCCGCTGGGGCGTTCACCCGAGCCACCCCCCAGGGAACTTCCTCCGCCCCTGATGGAAGAGGGGCCTTCCGGAAGGCGCCCACAAGGCTCCTCGCCTCCTCCCAGGGCCAAGACCCTTGGAAAGAGGGACCCTCCCAATCCAGCCAGCGCGCGTAGACGTCCTCCTCGATCTGCGCGACCGCCGGATCGGCCAGAGCCGCCTCAAGCGAGAAGACGCCCGCCCTCTCGGGAGGGACCTCGGCCACCAGGGCCTCGAATTCCTCGAGCCTCTCCAGGGCTCGCAGCCCCAGGGACCTCAAGGCCCGAGCGCGCTCCTCCGCGCTCGCTTGGGGCGCGAATCCGATAATGACCCGCCGAGGGGTCTCCTCCCCGGCCAGCGGAGCTGCCAATGTGAGGCATCCAAAAAAAACGACCGAAAGCATGGAACATCCTCCTTGAGCCGTGGTCCGCAACCCGGATGCTACCATAATTCTTCCCGGAAGTCCTAGATTTTGATTGGGCCTTATGGCCCGTAAAAAAGTGGGAGAAAAAAGGTGGGAGAAAAAAGGTGTTGACGAAAGAACGTTTGAGGGCTATACTCAGAACGAGAGCCATGAAACGGAGCACCACGAAGAAAATGCAGCCGCGCGGCAAGGGAGCCTCCCGCAAGGCCAAAAATCCCGAGGGGAACCGCCCACTTGAATTCGACCGGGCCTGGCAGGACCTGGAAGCCCAGCACGATCGGATCAAATCGGATTTCATGAGCCTGGCCGCGCAACTGGGGATCAACTCAAGGCTGAGGGAGCCTGGCGGCTAAAGGGGATTGCTGCCCCAGGCCGCTCTTCCTTGAAGCGCCTCCCGATCTGCCGGAAGGCCTCTTACTCCTCGTCCAGGGCTCTCTTGCGGTGGAAGCGCACCGTCTTCTCAAGGATGCGCTTGGCGTGGCGGGCCAGCAGAGTCTCCACGAACTGCAGGATCTCGGGGGGCCACTCCCTCCTGCGATAACCCTCCAGCAGGCGGTGGGCATCAAGGTGGGAAACCTCCTTCCAAAGGGGGCTCTCCTTGAGTTCCCTCTCCAGGGCCTCCAGGGCCTGGGGAGCATGGGTCCTGGTCGGGAAGCGGTATTCCTCCCTCTCGGTGGTCGCCGCCTCCCCCAAGCACACCGAAACCGCCGAGATTCCCTGGGCCTCGGCAAAGCGCAGGATGAGCCCCTCGAGAGCCTCCTGGTCGGCCTCCAGCTCCCTGAGCCTCTGCCTGATCCCCCTTTTCTCCGCATCGATGGCGGCCAGCTCCCTCACGAGCCTGACCCCCTCGTCGCGGCGCAGCTCTTCCTCGGGCATTCGACTGACCCGCTCCGCGTGGCTCCAGAGGGGGCAGATCTTGCGGTACTCGCACCAGTCGCAGAGGGGACTCTTGCGCGGGGCGAACTCGTGGTCGCGCTTGATCACCTGGATCAAGGCCGCAACCTTCCTCTTGAGATCCTCAAGCTCCTCGGGAGTGCGCGTCGAGACCAGGGTCTTGCCGTAGCGGACGTAGTGCCAGAGGAGCCGCACCCTCTGGGTGTCCGGCCAGGCGTGGCGCACGGCCAGTTCGTAGAGAGCGAGCTGCCAGTCGCGGTCCAGCTCCTCCTGGGTGGGCAGGGAGCGCCCGGTCTTGTAGTCGTGGATCTCGAAGGCCCCGTCCGGAGCGAGGGCCAGCCTGTCGATGAAGCCCTCGATCAGGTACTCCTCCTCCCCGGCCTTGAGGGGAAAGGAGACCCTCTTCTCCACCCCGACCGTGCGCTCGCGCGTAAAGGGGCTCTGCTCGCGGTAGTAGGCCCGCAGGCACTCCCTCCCAAGGTTCCTCCAATCCTGCGGGGAGTATTCCTTCTCGCGGATGAGGACCACCTCCGAGAATCCCGCCTCCCACTCCCTCTCGAAGACCCCGATCGCTTCCTCCTCGCTCAAGGCCCTGCCGTGCAGGAGCCCCTCGTAGAGGGCCTCGAAGGCCTTGTGCACGCACTGGCCCAGGAAGGCCTCGACCGTCTGGACCTCACGCTTGATCTTATCGATGTACCGATAACGGTACTGGCGCGGACAGCCCTGATAAGTCCCGAGCTTGGAGGGTGAAAACCGGGTGGACTTGTCTTCCTCCATTAAAGCAGCTCCAGCAGGGCGAAATGAAGGTACTCGGTTTCGGGCATCGCCAGCAGGATCGGGTGGTCAGCGGCCTGGGCCCTCAGGGCCAGAAGCCTCGCCGGCTTCTGGGCCTTGGCCTGGGCCAGGCGCAGCATCTCCACGAAGATCTCGCGGCCGACGTGGTGGGAGCAACTGGCGGTGGCGAGGAGCCCCCCGCGGGGGAGGGCCCTCAGGGCCAGGGCATTGAGCCTGGCGTAGAGGCGCAGGGCCTTGGCCAGATGCTTCCTGGAGGGGACCAGGCTCGGGGGGTCGAGCACGATCAGGTCCGGGGTGAAGGGCTGGCGTCTCTCCGCATAACCCCTGAGGGCCTCCTCCGCGTCTCCCTCCTCGAAGT
>CAYLZQ010000279.1:0-3718 GCA_964388045.1 uncultured Elusimicrobia bacterium
TCGGACGCGAACACGGCCTTGTTAATGATGTCCTTCGGGTCACTCTGATAGCCGGACATCAAAAACTCGAACGCGCGCGCCACCCGGCCGGGCGTCTTCAGCAGGCCTTCGCGATTGGGGTCCTCCCCAATCTCCGCCAGCAATTCCCGCACGAGTTGTTCAATGCGTTCCAGATTCATGGTGTACCAACTCCTTGAGCGTCTGGGTCAATGATTCGTCCGCCATCAGGCCCGCCCGGCCGAGGGCTGCTTGAGCCTGGGACCCTACTTCCTCTCCGGGGAGGCTCGGCTTGAGCCCGAGGGCCCCTCGGACACGATCCTGCTCCGGGGAAGGCGCACCCAGGGGATCCTGATCCTCAAGGCCAATCAAGAGGCCCTGGCCGCGATCGAGGAGGTGGGCATCGAGGACTACCTCCTCGGGGTCCTTCCCTACGAGATGGACCCCTCCTGGCCCCTGGAGGCCTTGAAAGCCCAGGCCGTGGTCGCCCGCAGCTTCGCCTACTCCCAGCTCGGCAAGTACCGAAGGCTCGGCTACGACCTCACCTCGGACACCCGCTCCCAGCTCTACCGGGGACGCGGGGAGGCCTGGCCCAGGATCCGCAGGGCGGTGGAGGAGACCCGCGGCGAGGTCATGGGCTACCGGGGCCGGATCCTCCCAGCCTATTACCACGCCTGCTGCGGGGGGCACACCACGGACGCGGCCTCGGTTTGGGGGGCGGCCGAAGCCCGCCTAAGCCCTCCTCCCCTGCGCGGGGTGAGGGACCGCTTCTGCCGGGCCTCGCCCCACGCCCGCTGGTCGGCCTACTTCGAGGACTCCGAGATCCTGGCCGCCCTTCAGGGCAAGCGCCTCCTCGCGGGGCCCTTGAGGCGCTTGGAGGTGGCCCTCCGCGACGCCGTGGGTTACGTCAAGAGCTTCCGGGCGCAGGTGGGAAGCGAGAGGCTCCTGGTAGGGGCCGGGGATTTGCGCCGCGCGCTCGGAAACGGGGAACTCAGGAGCCTGCGCATCGCGCGCCTGAGCCGTAGGAAGCGAGGCGTCGAGTTTGCGGGCTCGGGCTCGGGCCATGGGGTCGGTCTCTGCCAGTGGGGAGCCAGGCTCCAGGCCGAGAAGGGCCGCCGCTATGAGCAGATCCTCCGCTTCTATTTTCCCGGGTCCTTGCTCTCGGTGCTGGAGCCGTGAGGCCCCCCCTCCCCCTGCAGGATTTCGACTACGATTACCCGCAGGAGCTGGTGGCCACCGAGCCGGCTCGGCCCCGGGACTCCTCCCGCCTGATGGTGGTCCGACGCTCCAGAGACGGCCTGGAGCACGCGCGTTTTTCCGAGCTGCCGAACTACCTCGACGAGGGAGACTGCCTGGTCCTCAACACGAGCAAGGTGCTTGCCTGCCGCCTGGAGGGAAGGAAAGCCTCCGGGGGCAAGGCCGAGCTGCTGCTCGTGGAGGAGAAGGAGCCTGGGCTCTGGAGGGCTCTGGCCTGCCTCAAGACCGGGACACGCCTCGCTTTCCCGGGAGGCCTCTCCGCCAGGGTGGAGAGCTCATGCCCTGAGGGAGGGCTCCTTTGCCGCTTCAGCTCCCCTGACGCGAGACCCGCTCTCCAGGCCCATGGCCTGGCTCCCCTGCCTCCCTACATCCTCAAGAGGAGAAGGGCCCTGGGTGCGCCTGGGGACCGGGAGAGGGATCTTGGGAGCTACCAGACCGTCTATGCCCGGGAGCCCGGCTCGATCGCGGCGCCCACGGCCGGCCTGCACTTCACCCCAGGCCTCCTTGAGTCCCTCAGGGCCCGGGGAGTCCAGGTCGCGGAGCTCACGCTCCACGTGGGACTGGGGACCTTCAGGCCAGTGCAAGGCCAGGATGCCTCAGGCCACAAGATGCTGCCTGAAAACTACCGGATTGAGGAGCCGGAGGCAGCCAAGGTGCGCCGCACCCTGGAAAAAGGCGGGAGGGTGGCGGCCGTGGGCACGACCGCGACCAGGGTCCTGGAGACCCTGGCCGCCAGGCCGGAGGGCCTCGGGCCCGGGGAGGGATCCACCGAGCTCTACATCCGCCCGGGGCACGAGTTCAAGGCTGTCAACTCCCTCCTCACCAACTTCCACCTTCCTAGGTCGACTCCCCTCTTGCTCGCCGCGGCTTTCCTGGGCCGGGAAAGGCTCCTCTCCGCCTACGAGGAGGCCTTCCGCAGGGGCTATCGCCTCTACTCCTACGGCGACGCCATGCTCATTCTTTGATATGGACAAGATCGCGAGCGTTGAGCTAGTGCTGCGACCGAGACATAACGTCCGTTTGGCCGAGGCGATTTTGGAGGGAGCCGAGGAAGGAGGAGCGAGCGTACTGAAGGTACGTGAGCGACGAGTGACGAAGGCGCAGCCCAAAATCGCCCGGCCCCGCTCATGAGGAAATTTGCGTATTATGAATGCTGAATTCCATAATAGCGGGGAGGTCCGATCCTGGCCGATTTCTTTGTCGCTCCTCGGTCACATAGCTGTCGCTATGCTCCCTCGTCGCTTCGCGAAATCGTCTCAGGCTCGGACCTCCAAATCGGACGTTATGTCTCGGTCGCGGCACTACCCCTCTGCGCGCGGCAGGCGGATGGCCGAGAGCTCCTCGATGAGTCTGGCGGCCCAGAGATAGACGTTCTGCTCCCTGAGCACTCGGCGCATCCCGGCCATGCGCCGGGACTGCTCCCCGGGGTCCATCGTCAAGGCGTAGTGGACGGCCTCGGCCAGTTGCTCGGTGTCGTAGGGATTGACGATGAGGGCGTCCCTCAGCTCCCGGGCGGCCCCGGTGAAGCGGCTCAGGACCAGGACCCCCCTCTCGTCCTCCCGCGCCGCCACGAACTCCTTGGCGACCAGGTTCATGCCGTCGTGGAGGGAGGTGACCAGGCAGACGTCCGCGGCCCGGTAGTAGGGGGCGATCTCCTCGTGGCTGTGGTGCTTGCGGAAGAGGACGATCGGCCTGTAGTCCTTGGCCTTAAACCTCCAGTTGATGCGGTCGGCCTCCGCCTCCACCTCGGTCTGGAGGTCGTGGTAGCGCTTGATGTGGGTGCGGCTGGGAGCCCCGATCTCCACGAAGGTGAACTCGCCCTGGTAGCTTGGATACTTCTCGAGGAAACGCTCGATGCCGCGGAAGCGCTCGATGATGCCCTTGGTGTAGTCGAGGCGGTCCACCCCCACCCCGAGCAGCCGCGCCTTGACCCCCAGCTCCTTGAGGAGGGCCTCCTGGCCCGGGGCCTCTCGGGCCTGGGAAGGCTCGGGGAAGGGGATGCTGATCGGGAAGGGCTTGACCAGGGCGACGCGGCCCTCGCGGTGGACGGTGAAGCGCTCCCACTCGATGCGGCACTCAAGGGCCCTGTCCACCGTCTCCAGGAAGTTGTTGCAATGGTACTGGATGTGGAAGCCGACGAGATCCGCCCCCAGCATCCCCCCCAGGATCTCGCGCTGCCAGGGGCAGATCCCGAAGGCCTCGGGGTTGGGCCAGGGGATGTGCCAGAAGATGGCGACTCGGGCGTCAGGCCTGGCCTCCTTGACCAGCCTGGGCAGGAGCGCGAAGTGGTAGTCCTGGATCAGGACGCAGGGCTCCCGAGTCCCCTCCAGCTCCTCCAGGAGGGACTGGGAAAACCTGCGGTTGACCTCCTGGTAGTGCTTCCAGTCGGCCTCCCTGAAGACCGGCCTGGTGTGGGCGATGTGGCAGAGGGGCCAGAGGCCCTCGTTGGCGAAGCCGTAGTAGT
>CAYLZQ010000280.1:0-3712 GCA_964388045.1 uncultured Elusimicrobia bacterium
CCGCAAGCAACGGGACCGCAGCCCCTTCTGGCGACGCGCCAATGCTGGAGGTGACATCGTTTCCAGGACCGCCTATTTCTGGGTGCACAGCCCCAGGCTTCGGCTGGCCGGGTGGGATCGTTATCACAAATACCGGAACCGCCCCTTCCCCTCAGATCAGCACCTTCCTGACCGCGACCGGAAACATCAACGGCGGCCCCCAGCGCAATTTCCAAATGTTCGGCCTCATCACCATCCCCGGCCTCCAGCCTAGCCAGTCTTTCACCATCCCGGTCCCGGTCGGCATGTTCGCCGACGGTTTGCCCCAGATCGCCAGCGGCAACAACGTCACCCTCACGAGCGTTTCCGGCAATGACCTCCTCTTCCAGCCTCGAGCCGTCCTCGTTGTCTTCATCAACTGCACCTGATCGCTGATTGCGCTCAAGCCGCCCCCTCCCCGATCATCGTCCGGGGCGGGGACGAGACCTCCTTGGCCTTCGAGGAGGCCCTCTTCAGGGCCGCTGCGCGGCCAACGACATCATGAGGAGCCTGGGGCTCACAGGGCGACTTGAAGGCTTGTAACGCTGATGGCCTGCCTGTTACTGACAAGTTGAATCGCCGGGTTGCATGCCGGATAAGACCTGCTAAACTGAGGGGGGGAGCTAGGACATGAGCGCAACAGCAGAGCAGGCTCTGCCGGGAGGCGACCTGATCGCCGCGGGGCTCTCGGACCTGGCCCAAGGCCGGGAGACCGTGGCGGCCCTGCTGGTCTCCATAGGCGCGCCCAGGCTCAGGCGGGCCGGGATTCTGGTCCCCGAGCCCCTGCCCTCCGCGGAGCTTAGGCTTTACGCTCTCCTCGGCCGCGAGAATCCCGACGCGGCTCACTCCCGCTATAACTCCCTCCTCCGCCGATTGGCCAGCTTCGAGCGCGCCGCGGAATGCGCCAGTTAGCCGACGTCCGACCGCATCCGCCGCTTCATGCGCGCTCTGGCCGCGGAGGCAGAGGCGCCCGCGCGGGTTTACTTCACTGGCGGGGCTACGGCCGTGCTGATCGGCTGGCGGCCCGCCACGATCGGCGTGGACATCAAGCTCGTCCCGGAAGGCGACCGGCTGTTGCGCGGGATCCCTCGGATCAAGGAAGCGCTCCAGGTCAACGTGGAGCTGGCCTCGCCGGAGCAGTTCATCCCGGCCCTGGCGGGCTGGGAGGAGCGCAGCCTCTTCATCGCCGACGAGGGGCGGCTCGCCTTCTACCATTACGACTCCTACGGACAGGCCCTCGCCAAAATCGAGAGGGGGCATGGGCAGGACCTGGGGGTGTCCGCGAGATGCTCCAGCGGGGCCTGGTGAAGGGCGAGCGCCTGCTCGAGTTCTTCCTGCAGATCGAGCCGAACCTCTACCGCTATCCCGCCATAGACCCAGCCGGCTTTAAGCTCGCCGTGGAGGAGATCCTCCGGCCTTCGGGCCGCTTAATGCCCCTTGGGGAAAATCCCTGCCTTGATGTACTCCTTGATCAGGGACTGGTACGGGATATTGATCTCGTTCGCCTTCTCCTTGAGGCGGTTCAACATGCACTCAGGAATGCGGATCGAGATGGGACGCGTGATGGGCTTGAGGTTGGGGAAGCTGACCCTCTCGAAATCCTCCTGCCCATAATGCTGCGCGAGGTCGACCCGGCTCCAGAACTTCCTTTCCTCATCCTCGCTCTTGAACTTCGGGAGCTTAAGCGGCTTTTTCATAAAGGGGCCTCTCCTTTCGGTTTACATCCCTCGCGGAGATGATCCGGATCCTCATGCCGCGTTGGGTGAACACCACAAAGAGCAGTCTTGCCTCCTTCGTCTTCCCCAAGAGGACGAACCTTTCTTCTCCGAGGGAGTGCAGGGTGTCCCGCAAAGGGGTTTTCCGCTCGTCGAAAAACGCCTCTTCGCTTTCAGAGTCCTCGACCCCGCGCCTTTTGTTCTTGCCGATATTCCCTCGGCCCCATTCAAACCCCAGCGCTCCAGGGTCGATCCTCATGTATATATCAAATTATACATCACCCCTCCGGGCCTGTCGTGCTGGACTTTCTCCTCGTGGAGCGCCTTGCCATGTTCCCCGAGCAGGCGGTTCCATCGGAGCCCTTGCGGAATAAATAATACTGTATTACACTATGCAGGAGAATGGCGCGGTTTAAGTTCATCGAATGGCTGATCTTGTGGTTACAGGAAACCTCGCGATTCGAGTTTGATTGCGACGAGGGCAACAGGGGAAAGAGTGCTACAAAGCATGCCGTCACGACGGCAGAGACCGAAGAGGTCTTCCAGTTGGGCCAAGCAGAAGAAAAATGAGAGGGACTACTATGAAGCCTGCCTACGCGAAATCTCTAAATGAATATCGCGCCGCCACTAAATTCGAGAAGAAGAGGCTGCTCGAAGCGGCGAAGCGGCTTAAGAAGAAGCGAAAGCTGCCGACGAGCGTGGCGTTGGAGGAGGACACGATTAGGGAACTGAAGGAGCTCGCTGACTGGCGGGGGGTTCCCTATCAAATCCTCATGCGGATGTTCATCCTCGAAGGCCTTCATAATTCCAAGGTGGCGGATACGCGCTAAGCGGCGCTTCAGCCCGTTTTGAATCACTTAAAATGCTGCTAATGTTGCTCCCCCCCCTTGGGGGCGAGGGAGCAGTTACAAATCTTTTATAATGGGGCTCCAGGCCTTCCTGCTTGCCTCCCTCTACGGGGGGCTCCTCGCCGGAGGACTGCGCAATCCCTGGGCCTGGAGCGCTCTCTCAGCCCTTCATTGGGCCCTGGCCTTCTGGCGCCTGCCGAGGCTTTCACTCTCCCCTCTTAAGCCCTGGATCCCCTGGCTGCTTTGGGCCGCAGCCTCGGCCATCTCCTCAAGCCAGCCCCTCAAAAGCCTCTATCCCTGGGCGCGCTGGGCAGGCCTGCTCGCCTATTTCTGGCTCCTGAGAGACCTCTGGGGAGAAAAGGAGCGCAGGCTCTGGTTCTGGACTCTCTGCCTCTGCGGCCCTCTCCTGGGGTTGGCGGCCCTTGCCACGGGCTATCAGGAGCTTCTGGCCCACGGCTCGGGCGAGGCCATGGTGGGCCTGCTTCCTCCCTATTACAACTACACGATCTTCGTCCAGGCGGCCCTGATCTGCGCGCTTCTGGCCGCCCTGGGGCATCCCCAAGGACCTTCGGGGAAGCTGCGCTGGGCGCTCTGGGCGCTCCTGGGTTTCGCCCTCTCGCTTTTGGTCCTGGCCAGGGCTAGGGCGGGACTCCTGGCCGTCCTGGCGGTCGGGTGCGTTTCCGTCTTGAGACAGGGCAAGGCCAGGCGCTTGGCGATCGCCGCCTCGGTCGTCCTGGCGATCGGGGCCGCCATGACCCTGGCCATGGTTTCATTCCGTGGAGGGTCCCTGGCCCACATGCTCAAGCCGGACAAGGCGAGGGTCTTCAAGAGACCTCAGATCTGGAGGGCGGCCCTTGAGGTGGCCGGGGATCGCCCCTTCCTGGGGGAGGGACCCGGGAATTTCGAGTCCGGCTTCCTCCGCCACAACTTTCCTTCCCATTACCGGATCGCGAATTATCAATTCACCTCGGCCTATGCCCACAGCGAGGTCCTCCAGATGGCGGCGGAGACAGGCTGGATCGGCCTGGGGCTCTTTCTCTTGGCCCTCCTGCGCTCCCTCGCGGTTCTCAAGCCCTCGGGAACGGATTTCCTCCAGGAACACCTAGCCACGGATCGTCTAAACCTCCCGCG
>CAYLZQ010000281.1:0-3706 GCA_964388045.1 uncultured Elusimicrobia bacterium
GAGGGCTGGGCTCCCAGCAGGTGAATGGCAAGCCAGGGCGCAGGCAGGAGGAAGGCCAGGAGGATCCAGATCATTGGCCGCCTGTCCTCTCCGACGACAGTGCGGAAGGCGGCCAATGATCGACCGCGATATCCCCCCACTGGGCATTGCGGGAGCAGAGCAGCATATCCGGGCGGGGCTTCAGGCTTCGCTCAGGCTTTCGAGCAGGGCCCTGGCCTTCTCGGTGTTCTCGGCGGCGATCAGGATTCGGGAGGAGGGGGAGCCCAGGCTGGTCCCGTAGACGGTGGTGATGTTGATCTTGCCGTCGGCCAGGGCCTTGGCCAGGCGGTATATCTCCCCGGGCCTGTCCGGGAGCTCGACCGAAAGCAGGCTTGATTCCACGCTCGCGAACCCCGCCTGCGAGAGGATGGCGGAGACGTCGGCCTTGGCGTCCACCGCGATGCGCACCAGGCCCGAGTCGTCCCTCACCTCGGAGGCGATCCCCACGATGTTGATCCCCTTCTCAGAGAAAAGCCCGGCCAGGCGGCTCAAGGCCCCCGGCCTGTTGGGCATGAAGACGCTGAACTGCTTGAGGACCTCTACTCGCACGAGGTCATTGTAGCGCCTTTGGCCGGGGGCTTTCAACCGGCCCCGGCGGAGCCGAGGCCCGGTCGAGCCTGCGCGTGAGGTAGACGCTGGCCGCGGCCAGGGGGATCATGGCCAGGGCCACCACCATGAAGGGGGCAAATCCCGTAAGGCCGGTGAAGGACGGGAAGAGCGAGACCCCGAAGAGGGAGATCCCCTTGAAGAGGAACTTGAGGCCCAGCAGCCCCAGGGTGCTCACGGCCAGGGAGACCGCTCCCATGAAGGCCATGGAGTCCGGCATGTCCTCCCGCGGGGCCTCGGACTGGAAGAAGCTGCGGAGCTTGAGCATGCTCGCCACCTGGACCACCCCGAATGGGATCAGGGCCAGGGCCGGGAGGGAGAGAGGCCCCAGCCAGGAGAGAAAACCGGGCAGGCTCACCAGGGAGGAGAGAAGCGGGGAGGGGAAGGCCAGGGTCCCTATCAGGGCCAGGCCCAGGGTGCCCCAGCGCATGTAGCGGAGCATCGAGCGCCGCAGCCTCTCGCGCACCTCCTCCGTGGAGATGGGCTTGCGGCCGCTTCCCTCCACTGGCTCCATCTCGCGCTTGAGCCTGCGGCCTTCCCGGATGAGGAGCACCCCGGCGATGAGACCCCCGAAGCTATAGAGGCCCGTGATCAGGCCGTAGATCCCGGCCGAGAGGGTCTCCTGCCCCGGGGCCATGCGCATGCCGTAGGCCGAGGCCAGGATCCCGTAGAGGAAGGGGTTGAGCATCATGAAGGCGGCGTAGGCCAGGAAGCTGTACTTAAGGACCGGGTTTCCCCAGACCACCCTGGCCCCGTGGCCAATCCCCTGCCTCTTGGGAGCCGCGGCCTTGGCCAGGTCGGCGCGGTCCATGGCCGCCACCTTCTTTGGGATATTAAGGGTGAAGGCGAGGATGCCGATCATGATCGCGAAGCTGATCGGGAAGATGAGCATGACGTTCAAGTAGCCCAGGCTCCCCAGGAGGGCCGTGGTCGCGATGGGGCCGGCGATCCCGATGATCTCAAGGAGGAACTGCTCCCAGGCCCAGAAGCTCTCGAGCCTCTCCGGATTCTGGCCCACGATCTCGGGCGGGATGCTGGTCTCCGCCGTGATCGCGATCCCGGCCAGGAAGCCGTTCGAGGCGGCGAAGGCGAAGAGGAAGGGAACGCTCATCATCTGGAAGTGGAGCAGAAGGGCCAGGCTTCCCACGGAGAGCACCCGCAGGGCCGTGGCGCCCAGGAAGGTCTTCTTCAAGCCCCAGCGGGCGATGGCCTTGGGGGCGAGCATCCTGCCGAAGAATCCGAGGATGGAGGCGAAGATCGTCATCTCTGTCGCCATGGTGAAATCCCCGAACATCTTCTCGAGCAGGGCCGGCATCACCGCCCCCTGGGACTCGATCCCCACCTGGGCGATGAGGAGGGCCACAAGGAAGAAGCCGGCCACGCTCCCCAGCCCGAACCAGCCGCGCTTTTGCGGCTCCCGGGGTTGCTCGGGCTTCGGGGGCCGGGGCGCCTCCAGTCCCCGGCTGGGGGTGTCCCCCTGGAAGGTCAGGAGGCCCTGGCTCGGACCCTGGGGGGCTTGGAGCGTCCGGGAAGCGCTTGGGATCTCTCCGAGCGCGACCCCTCGGGGCTTGAGATCCCCTTGGTCCCTCCTGGGGGAAAGGAAGCGCAGCAGGGCCAGCATGTGCAGGCCGACCTTGCCGGGCTGGCCCATGACTGTCTCGGACTCGATCGTGGCCAGGGCGCTTGTCTCCAGCCTGGCCAGCTCCTCCTCCTGGGTCTTGCTTTCTCCGGCTGGAGCTGAGTCAGGGCCCTGGGACGCCGGGGCTATCTTGGCCCCCGGGATCGAGGACTCCTGGGGGGCGGAGAGGGCCTTGGCCGCCCCTGGCTCCTGGGCCGGCGTATGGCCTACGGGCAGCTTCGAGCTTGGGAGGGAAAAATCCGGAGCCTGGCCCAGGCTGAGGCTTTCCGGAGCGCCCTGGGAGGGATCGCCGGGGGTTCCTGGGACGAGGGGAATGATCTTCGCGGGAGTTCCGGAGGGAGACTTGCCTGACGGCGAGAGCCTTCCCGCGGCAGCGTAGGCTGAGGCTCCAGGGGAGGTTAGGACCAGAGCCCATGAGAGAAGAACGGCGATCAAGGAAGAGGGGAGGTTTCTTGTTTTCACGGCAGAATTCTAGCCAATCGGCAATCGTCTCCCCCGGGCCCTATGGTCCCACAGCGAGCCGCCAAATGGCCCATGCCCGCCTGGGCCCAGCGGGGATGCAAGCGGCATCCCAAGCGGGGTTGATTTTAAACGACCGCGCGAATGTTGATGGCCTGATAGGGGACTGAAATCGTCGCTTGACGCAGCAATCCCGGATATTTTTTGCTAGGCTGGGCCGGGCCTGGGAAGGCCCGGCACAGACGCGGCTAAGGAAATCCTCATAGCGTCTAAGGTTCGAGGCCGCGGGCCTTGGGGGCCGCCATAACCTGCCTGGCAGAAAGGAGGGATAGCTGTTATACTTAAGCTGCAAGCCTTAAAAGGGCTACTATGCTACAATTTCGCCGTGCCAATCATTTGGACGAAGCATGCCCAGGATCGTCAAAAGGAATGGCAGGCAAAACTAGGCATCACGCGCGAGGACGTGGAGCTGGTTCTTAGCGCGCCGGAACAGGTCGTCCCAGGAGACCGAGACATTTTGATGGCTCACAGTAGAAGAGGGAACGGCCTCATACGCGTGGCGTTCACGCAGTCCGAAGCGGACAAAAGGATCGTGACCATATATTGGACGAGCAAGATGGAAAAGTATTGGAGGGTTGGATGAACATCCGTTATGACTCGGAGGGGGACGTTCTTCTCCTAATCCTTCGGGAAAAGCCTCCGGTCGACGCCATTGAAGAGCCGGGTGGTGTTATCGTCAGTTATGGCGATGACGGGCAGCCCGTGAGCGTCGAATTCCTTAACGCCGCTTCCAGAAATTTAATAGCCTCCGACGCAGTGAGCGTCACCCTTCAGACCACAAGTCCGCATCAGTCCTAGGCGCTGTTCCAAATGGCCCCGCTGGGCCCAGGCGGGCATGGGCCCAGCGGGGATGCAAGCGGCATCCCAAATTGGATTGATTTTTGCTAGGCTGGCTGGGGCCGC
>CAYLZQ010000282.1:0-3704 GCA_964388045.1 uncultured Elusimicrobia bacterium
GATCATGCCTAGTCTCGTGGGCTCGGAGATGTGTATAAGAGACAGGTGCTTGCGCACGAACGGGCAATCGTAGTTGAGCCACTCCAGGACCATGGGCTTTCCCCGGTAGGAAGAGAGCTTGCGGGCCTTGCCGTTGCTGTCCGGCAGGGTGAAATCAGGGGCTGCGCTTCCCACTATGGCCTGGGGGGTTTCCCCGGCCCAGGCCTGGAGCGTCGCCAGGGCCAAAAGAGAAGCGATGGACAGGGTGCGCCATTTTGAGGTCCTTGGTTTCATTTCATCCTCCTTCGTCGCGCGTTTTGGATGGGGAGCCTGAGCTCGACCGCCCGCTCTCCCTGTCCCAGGACGAGCACTCCCCTGAGCTCCGCGGGGGGGGAGCCTGAGAACCGCGGGGGGGCCATCTCAAGAGTCAGGGTTTGCCCCGAGAGCCTCGCCCTCTGCGGCTTGGCATCCTCCACAAGGCCCTCCTCGTAGGGAAAAAACCGCGCCCTGGAAGCAAGGCCTGGGCGCGGCATCTTCGCTTGCAGGCGCAGTGTCTTTGGGCCGCGAAAGGCCACGAAGCTCCAGCCTCGGAACCCGGGATCCTCGGGCCTGCGGGGGATAAGCCGCCTGGCCCGCGCGAATTTTTCAGCCTCCTTCCTGGGGATTTCCCGGTCGCGCACTGGAAGGCTTAGGACAAGCTCAGCGGATTCCGGCACGCAGATCTCCCGGCAGGCCAGCCACTGGGCCTTGGCCTTGATCTCGGCTCGGCCCTTGGCCTGCGCAGGGGCCTCGAGCTCGCTCAGGAGGAGGACCTCCCCCTCGTAGCCGTAGCCGACCGTCTCCCTGCCGCGGATCAGGCTTGGGCTGGGCCACTGGATCTCCCCGGCCCGGTACCCCTGCGGGAGCCTCCACGCTATCGCGGTGGGAAGGCCAGAGTCCCCAGGATACCTCCAGTAGGTGTGCCAGCCCTCCTGCATTTTGAGCTTCAGAGCCAGGGTGAAAGGCCTGCCGGGCTGGATCCATTCGGCTTCCGGGATCAGGGACGCCTGGGCGCGAGGCTTCCATTCCGCCGCAGGGGAGCCGGCCGCGGCCATGGCCAGCGCGGCTAAGAGCGGAAGGGTCAAACCTGACTGTCCGGGCCGCCTGTCTCTATGGCCTGGGCCTTGGGCAGCAGGGCCCGCGTCCCGAGGCGGCTGGTGAGCGCGGCTCCGATTCCGAAGACGGCCACTGCCAGGCAGGCGAGGTGCCGGACCAGGGGGAGAAAGTAGAGGGCCTGGATCAGGAGTGTCCCGGCCAGAAGGCAGGGGAGGCTTGTCCAGGCTCCGCGGGAGAGGCGGCGGCCCAGGAAGTATCCCAGGGTCGAAAAGCCCCAGAACCAGAGGCAGACAGAGGCCAGGGCCAGGACCGGGAGGACCGGGATCCCCAGGATGGAGACCAGCAGAGCCAGGGAGAGGGCTCCCAGGGAGGGCCAAAACAGGAGCCCTGCCAGGGCCGCAAGCCCCGGCCTGTTTTCAAGGCTTTTGGCGGAGTTCTCAAGGGCCTTGGGGAAGAGGACCCAGGCCACGACCGCGAGCGCGACCCAGCCGAGGGAGCTTAGGATCTTGTAGGCGAGCCAGAGCCCTCCCAGGGTCCCGAGCAGGGGAGCCAGCCAGAGGGCCAGTTTTCTCCACTGGATGAGGGAGGCGGGCAGTTCCAGGAGAGGGCCCTTGGCCTCGGATCCTGGTTCCGCGACGCTTGAGCCGCCCACGGCTATGGCCGGACCGTTCACCGAGGCCCCGGGCTTGAGAGCGACCGAGCCTCCCAGGGAGACCACTGGCCCGTTGACCTTGCCGTGGACCGTGATCGAGCCGCGGAGGGCTATGACCGGGCCCTCGACAGTGTCGCCGGCCTGGACCTCCACGTCCTGGCCCAGGCGCACTATGCCTCCCAGGCGCTTGGCTGGCGAGGGCTTGGCGGCCAAGGCCGGGGCCGCGAGGATGATGGATAGGAGGCAGAGGGCCAGGAGAGGCGCCCGCCGCTTTGTGCTCGTTTCGCGCATGGTCATGGTTCCCTTCTCCTCCTGGAATCTTCCCAGCCGTCCTATTGTAGATAACATGGGGGAGCCGTCAACAGCCCCCTTGGCTCTTGCCTGCGCGATTGGCTATATTAGCAGGGTGGCGCGCAGGATCCCGCCCTCTGGCATCAACCTCTTCCAGCTCATCTACGTCCTGATCCGGGACTACACCGAGAAGACAGGGCTCCCCGCCTTGAACCTCTCACTGGGAAACCCGGACGGGATCCCGGAGGAGGCGATCCGGAGGCTCCAGGCCCGCTATGCCCAGGACCCGGGCTACGACTTCCACGCCTACGCCGAGGACAGGAACCTCCTGAATTTCGCCGAGGGGATGGTGGAGCTCCACGGAGGGATCCGCTTCCGGGATCATGAGCACCTCCGCGCCGTTCCGATCCCGGGCATCAAGACAGCCAGCGCCCTCATCCCCCTGGCCTGCGGCCTGCATCTTTCCAATCGCAAGAGTCGCGAGAGCTTCCGGGTGGTCTCCAACCTCCCGGCCTACGACGTGCTGGGCACCTGGGCCGAGAGCTACCTGGGGGCTCAGAGGATCGTCTGGCCCCTGCTTTCCAGCGAGGGCATGAGGCTGGGCCTTGAAGGCCTCAAGAGGGCCTTGAGCGCGGGGAAGGCCTCGCCCGACCTCGTCTTCGTGATCCGGCCTGGCAATCCCGCGGCGGTGGGGGCCACGGCCGCGGAGTGGCGGGCCTTGATCGAGCGCTGCCTGGAGCGTAAGACTCGCCTGGTCAACGACGGGGCCTACTCAGGGCTTGCCGGGGCAAAGCATGTTCCCCTGGCGGCGGTGGCCAAGGACTACCCGGAGCTCGAGTGGGCGGAGATGTATTCAGTCAGCAAGTCCTTCTCGGACCCGGGGGCCAGGCTGGGGGTCCTTGTGGGCTCCAAGGACTTCGTGGAGGACTACGTGGTGATCAAGGGGAACACTGACTCGGGCCCCGTCCCCTCTGTCATGGCCGCCTACGGGGAGTTCCTGGCTGACCGCCAAGCCGCGCGGGCGGCCCTGGAGAGGCTGCGCAGGCTCTACGAGAGCCGGCTCGCCTACCTGGTCCCGCGGCTCAGGGAGGCAGGGTTTCGCGAGGCCTGCAGCACCGAGGCTGGATTTTTTACCCTCTGGAGGGTGCCCAGAAGGGTGCTGGGCGTGGAGGTGGGCCTGGAGGCAAGCCGCAAGGGCCTCTCCGCCCACGAGGCCTTCAACCGCCTGGTCATCTCAGAGACCGGTATCGTGGGGGTCCACTTCGAGGGGATGCCGGCGGACGGCCGGCCCGAGCCCCTGATCCGCTACGCGGTCTGCGCGGACGTGCTGGACCCCTCCTTCCAGTCCCGCTTCGAGGAGCAGCTCTCCCGCCTCAAGCCCGAGTACTGATGCGCAGGTTCAGTACCGGTAGAACTCCGGCTTGAAGGGGCCCTCGGGGCCGACTCCCAGGTACTTGGCCTGCTCCTGGGTGAGCCTCGTGAGCTTGACCCCGAGCTTGGGGAGGTGCAGGCGGGCCACTTTCTCATCGAGGACCTTGGGCAGGACGTAGACCTTGTTCTGGTACCTGCCGGCGTCGCGGCTGGTCCAGAGCTCGATCTGGGCCATGACCTGGTTGGTGAAGGAGGCGCTCATCACGAAGGAGGGGTGGCCCTGGCCGCAGCCCAGATTCACCAGCCTTCCCTCGGC
>CAYLZQ010000283.1:0-3701 GCA_964388045.1 uncultured Elusimicrobia bacterium
GCGGCGCTCATTCCGCCGGCCAGCACGATTCGCTCAGGGTTTACCACGTGCTGGCGCGCGGTGCCGTCGGGATTCGTGAAGAGCTGTATCTCTGTCCCGTCGGGGTTTGCCATGTTCTGGCTGACCGAGCCGTCAGGCTTGATGACAGCATCCACGATGCTTCCATCCTTCTTGAGCGTGCGTTGATGGGTGGTCCCATCCGCATCCCGCTCCGTGTTTGTCTGGTTTTCTTCCTTGTCAATGGAAGCTGAGGACACGAGATTGCCTTCGGAATCCAGGAGAGAGACTGTCTCTGTCCCGTATATATCCCAACTGTGCTGGATCAATCCCTTGGGAGTTTCCTCGATGGTGAAGACAAGGCCTGTCCCTGGCTCTACGCGTTTGTCCCCGCAGGTCAGATCCTTGAGGCCATGGCAGGGAAACTTGGGGACTTCCGGCTCCGCCTCGCCAAGCGGCTTTTCCTCCCCTCCGGGTTCCTTTTCCCTGACCGCAGCCGCATCCTGAAGCAGCCGGCATTGGCCCGCAGGGAGGCTGCCCAGGGCCTCCTCGAAGGATACGGCCTCGCGCCTAAGGGCGGTTTCCCCCGCTGGCTGGCTGAAAGCAGGCCAGAAGCCGGCAAGAAGCAGAATCGCCGATTTCATGGCTTGCCTCCCTTGCCCTTGGCTTTAAGCGCCTGCCGGCGCAGCGCCTCCCAGGCCTCCGCAAAAGCGCGGAGGCGCTCCTTGATTTGCCCTTCCTCCAGCTTGGCGCCAGGCAAAGGCAACTCGAAGGTCTGCTTCGCCCTGTCAAGCTCCGCAGGCTCGATCCCCGCGTTTCTTTGGAGCCATCTCTTCATGATCCTGGGACGCTCCTTCGCGGCCAAGACCGAATACGATCCCTCGAACTCCCAGGCCGCCTTGTCTCCCCGGATCCTGGGCTTTTCCCTCTTGGCCTCCCCGGGCTTGCCGCCGCAGGTCTCAAGGCAGCGCTTCTCCGCCGCCTTGAGGTATTCCTGCCAGCCCTCGGAAGCAAGGGAGCTTGCCTTCGCCGTATGGGAACAGGCGCTCCTGCGGCAGGCCTGGGCGTCTTCCTTCTCCTTTGTCAGCGAAGTCAGATCCCTCTCATAGGCCTCAAGGCTTTCCGCGCGCTTTTTCTCCTCCACAAGCTGGAACTGCTTGGCGATCTCCTCCCAGGTGCGCCACAGCTTGTCGGAATCAAGGGCACCCTCAAGGGAGAGCTGCCCGGCCTCCGCCATCCCCGCAGCCTCGCTCTGAGCCGTTGGGGCCTGCTTTTCAGGCTCCTCTTGCGGCCTGAGCTCCTCCCTTTCCAGATCCGCGGTTTCATCCCCGGGCTCTGTCTCGGCCGCCTTGACCGCGCAGATCTTGTTTTGCTCCGCGAAGAAGCGGAGGTTGGCCTTGGGATTGGCGCTGAGCTGAGCCAGGAGAGCTTCATTGGATGGGCCCATGTCCACCTGGTCAAGGCTGGTGCTTTCCTGAGCCTCATCCACTCTCTTTGCCAGGATCCCGCCGCACTCGGTGAAAAGCCGGTCTTCCCCAAGGCCGGCCAGGGCCTGGTCTTTGAGACAGGCGCCCAGGGCTTCCTTGACCGCCCTAGGATTGAGCCTTTTCTGGGGCTTCAAGGCCTCTTGGAAAAGCCTGCCGGCGTCCCTTGGGTCCACCCCTGAGTCGATCATTTCCTGCCTCAGGCTCTCCCACCCCGGGGTCTCCTTGTCCGCGAAGCGCATGACCTTGCTTGGAATTCCC
Organism: uncultured Elusimicrobia bacterium; assembly: GCA_964388045.1. Lineage (GTDB taxonomy): Bacteria > Elusimicrobiota > Elusimicrobia > UBA1565 > UBA9628 > CAYLZQ01. The sequence goes on from CAYLZQ010000283.1 coordinate 1,743, forward strand.
ATGGCGCTGGCGACCAGGAGCCTGTCTCTTTTCCTGGAATCCCAGTTCCGGGCGGCCCAGCTTGCCAGGGCGGGGCCAAAGGCTGGATCAGCCAGCTCCCTGGCCGCTTCAATGGCCTCTGGCCTGCCTGCCTTGGCCTGGAGCTTCTTTATCAGGGAGTTGAATCTTTCGCTCAGCTTTCCAACTCCGGCCTCGTCGATATCAGGCGAGGCGAGGGAAGCCTTGAAGAGCTCGGCTCTATCAGCGTCTGGATAAAGTTCGGAAAGCTTCCTGAGAGCCCTGGACCTTTGATCCATGGCCTCCTGGAGCTTTGAGGCGCATTTCTTCCCCTCCCGAGCTCCCCTTTCGCAAGCCCTTTCCAGGCCCACCATCACGGCAGTGGGCTCAAGCCCCAGTTCGGCAGCCGAGCTCCTGACCTTTTCAAAATGCTTGTCTGGTATCTTCAGCCTGGAGGCAAGCCCTCGCGCCTTCTCCCAGGTGCCCCCTTCCCTGGCTTTGAGCAGTTGCGCGAAAGCCGCATCGCTGTCTGCCCCCACTATCCTCTTTGCGATCAAGTCCGACTTGAAGAAATTTTTGGCTCCCCGAAGGGCCTGCCCAGGATCCTCAGAGGCCATCAGGCCCAGGCCCTTGACAGCTTCTCTGCTTGCCTCCCGGAACCCGCCGGCATCCATGCCCTTGTGATAAAGGCCAAAGCCTCTGCGCTCCTCGAACGAAGGAGAAAGCCCTTCCTTTATGGACCTCAGCTTGGCGCCCAGCTCCCGGGCGCCTAGGCCCTTCATGCCTTCGGCCTCAGGCTTGGGCTCCAGCCCGGCCTCCTTGACTTGAGCCCTGCCGCCAATCCCGATCACCTCTCCCAATTTCGGCCTTTGCTTCCCGTGGCCCTCGGGCAGGGCGAGGCCCGGCTTGGCTGCGGGAGCGGCTGATCTTGCGATGCCCATTGGAGGGCTTCCCGCAGGCAGCCTTGATTCTTTGCTCATCTTTTCCGCGTAGCCGCAGACAGCCTCTCCGCATTCGCCGCTCATCGGGTCGAATTCCCAGCAGGACTGCGTGGCGCCGATCAGCATCCCGAGGCACTGGTCGAACTGCGAGGAGGGCCCGTAGCTCTTGCAGGTGCTCTCGAAAAGCAAGAGCAGCCTGTCAGGGTCAGTGCCCTTCCCCTCGCAGGATCTTAGGGCGTTCGCGCAGACCCCGGAGAAGTTCTCAAGGGCTCCACCTGAAAGCCCAGCGGACCCAGCCATTCCTCTGCAGGCCCCCTCCCAGCACGGCGGCTCCTCGCCCCCGCCTCCTCCTTCGCCTCCTCCGCCTCCTCCTCCAAAATCTCCGCCCGGTTGTCCTCTTTTCCCTCCTCCCGGTGGCGAAGGACAGGATGCGACCCACTGGCATTCAGGACATTGCGGGCCGTATGCCTTCTGCGCGTTGGCAATGCAGACCGCCTCGCAGTCCGGGCGATACTTATGCGTGTACTTTTGGCAACAGCACGCGCAGAAGGATGCATTCGCAGTTTCCCTATCCTGACCGCAATCAGCCCCTTCCTGACCGCAATCAGCTTCTTCCTTTTTTTTCTTCTTCTTTTCCGCCTTCTCCTCTCTTTTTTTCTTCTTTCTTTCATCTTGTTCTTTGGCCTCAGGGCTCCTTTCGGCTTTCTTCTTTGCCTCTTCTATCTTCTTTCCCTCCGTCTTTTTTTGCTTTTCGGCTGCCCTCTCAGCTCTCTTCTTTTCCTTTCTGGCATCTTGCTCCTTCTGCCCAGCAGTCCGATTGTCCTTATCCCCCTGTACGTCTCCCTCTTGAGGCTGGCCAGGGCCAAGATCAAACTTTTTAAGCTGGCCAGGACCAAGATCGAATAAATTGAGCTTGTCCTCATCCCCTTGCGCGTCTCCCTCTTGAGGAGCGGCATGGAATATAGCAGGGAGGCTGAGAGCAAGGATGGCTAAGACGAGGATGGGCTTCTTTGACATGCTA
>CAYLZQ010000284.1:0-3686 GCA_964388045.1 uncultured Elusimicrobia bacterium
GGGCCTGGGAAGGCCCGGCACAGACGCGGCTGAGGAAATCCTCATAGCGTCTAGGATCCTGGCCCATGAGGTCCAGCACCTCAAGGATCAAAGGTCCTCCTGGCTCGCCTTTCCAGGCTTTGCCCTGGCCTCACTGATCCTGGGCTTCGCGATAGGAGCCGTTCATGCCGTCACGAACCCCTGGGACTGGAATCAAGCGGCCCAGGCGCTCTGGGCCATAGGCCTCTCGGTCCCAGGAGCCTATGCCCTGAAATTCCTCCTTCGGGCAATCCTCGAATGGAGGGCCATCCTGGTCGAGGCAGGCGGCTGGGGAGTCTGGAATTCCCTGCGCGCGGCCGTGCGCTTTGCCAAGAACGATTTGGCCCTCAAGGGACCTTTGAAGGGAGGCCTGGGCTCCTCGGGCCCGACCTCCGCTGACGACAAAAAGCCGGAATACTATCGCAGCGTCCCTGATTGGGCCAAGGGCCTGCGGGCGGAAAGAGAGGCCTTCCAGAATCAGGCCAAGCTTGAGCGCTACCAGGAGGAGCTTGAGAGCCTCAGGCCTCTGGCCCGGTGGATGGCCCGCTTTTACGTCAGGCTGCGCGAGCAAGGCATCCAGAGGCCTCCCAATCTTCTCACCCTCCAGGACGCGCTCAACTGGGCGGCCTATGCGCGGAAGTTCGAAAGCGAGAAGGGCTGGGATCTGGGCTTGGCGGTCGCCAAGGGAATCGACGCCATGTTCCTCAATGCCCTTCCCGCCGAAAAGCACGAAGGCCGCGACCTGCGCGCGGAGCTCGAGCAGATCACAAAGGACCTGGGAATGGAGAAGAGGAAGCGCGCGGTGGAAAAGGACGGACGCAAAATCGAGATCGAGGAATGGGCCCTGCCTCATTGGCTCAAGATCCCCCAGAAGCTCGCGCGCTCTCCTCTCAGGCTCGAGGAAATCCAGGGCCAGAAAGGGGAAATGGAGGCCCTCGACGAGTCCTCGAACCTCTTTGAGGCCGCGGAGGTGGGGGCTCTGGAATCCCCGGACTACATCTTGACTGAAACGGTCCGGGAAAGGCTCAGGGACCTTGTCACCCTCTACTCGACCGACCATAAAAAGAAGTTCTTCCCCCTGATCATCGGTCCGACAGGGGAGGGGAAAAGCAGCCTGATCCAGTATCTCTTCACCCTGCCCGAGGTGCGCGGAAAGCTCGGCGGAAGGGCGGTGCCCGTGGTCCCCATCCCGGTCAAGGAAGGCATGACCCGCAGGGAGCTTCTCGGGGGAAAGGGAGCCCGGGGCATCGAGCTCGGCTTCCTGGCCCTGGCCGCCATGAACGGCTGGGTCCTTGTCCTCGAGGAGCTCAACCAGGCCAACGGGGAATTCCTCAAGGCCCTCAACGACGTCCTCCACCAGATCCGCAAGCAAGGCGCCTTCGAGTTCGAGGTGGGAGGCCAGACCATCCGAATCAAGGCCCACCCCCATTTCTGGGTCGCGGGCACGGAAAACCCGGAGGAGGGGAACTACGCCTTCTCCCGGAACCCCCATCCCCCCGACTTCATGAAGAGGTGGGTCGTGCGCTACTATGACCGCATCCCGCCTGCCGAGCAGGCCGAGATCATGCTGGGCCTGGCGGCCAAGTGGCACGGCGCCGACTTCGCCAAGCGCCATGGCCTCAACCTCAACTTCTTCGAGAATCTCGTGACCCTTTTCCACGAGAAGGTCAGGGAGATGGCCGCCTCTGGGAAGCTCGGAGGGGACAACCAGGAGCCCTACGAGTTCAACCGCAGGACCCTGCACCGCTTCTTGAGGAGATACCTCCATGACCTCCAGCTCTACGAATCCGAGGGCCGGAGGCTCGACAAGAGGACCAGGCACCTGCTCCTGGCCCGGGAGCTGATGGAAGCCTACGGGATAGAGCTCCGCGCGGCTTCGGAGAGGCAGGCCCTCTGGGACAAGATGAACGTGGTCTTCAAGCTCCAGGGCGAGCTCGGGATCGAGCGAAAGGACATCCAACTCAAGATCACAGGCCTCTACCGGAAAGGGAACGTCCTGATCGTGGAGGAGGGCCTCGTCTCCCTCGAGCTCCCGATCCGCGGAAACGGAGGGTCCCGGGTCCCGGGCCCCGAGCACGGGCTGACCCTGGTGCCGAGCCTGGCGCGCTCGGTCTATCGGTCCTTGAGAAACCGGCAGTTCAAGGAACCCGAGTTCTCGACAGGCCCCACCGGAACGGCCAAGACCAGCAAGCAGCACTGGATCGCGCATCTCCTGGGCGAGCCCCTCTTCTCGATCACCCTGGACGAGATGACCCCGATCGGCGAGTTCCACGGAGGCTACTTGAAGGACGCCGAGACGGGGGAATTCCTCTTCAAGCCAGGAGTGGTGGCGCGGGCCATGATGCACGACCCGGAGGGGCTTCTCAAGCGCAAAAACGGGAAGATGCCGCTCTCAGCGGCGGAGGCGCGCAGGCTCGCAAGGCTCGGGGCCACCCTGGTCGTCAACGAAGGGAACTCCAACACCAACCTGGAAACCATCAACCCCGTCTTCGACAACGGGGTCCTGAACCTGAGGGACGGCCAGCACGCGGCCGTGGCCGGGGCGGGCTTCCACATCGCGGTCACCTGGAACCCGGTGGGCGAGGGCTATGTGGGATACCCCATGAGCCCCGCCTTCACCAGCAGAGGACAGACGGTCTGGCATCCCTCGGATCCGGCGGACGAGGAGGCCCTGAGCCTGGACAAAGGCTCCAGCAAAGAGCAAAAGGAGACTGAGGCTCAAAGGCTCAAGGGGCTTCTCGAGGAGGAGCTGGCGGAGATCATCCTGGACCAACTGACAGGCGTCGTGCGCCACCAGATCGTCCCTGACGGGAAATGAAGCCCATCAAAAAAATCCTGGCCGCCTTCCTCTCAGGGATGATCTGGCTTTCCCCGGGCATGGAAGACTCCCGGGCCCTGGCCGCCCAATTCAAGCCCGCGCGGCCAGCCCGTGAGGCCCTCACGTACTTCCAGCATCGGGCCTCAGGACGGCCGCTGCCGCGGCCAGACGCGAAGACTGGGATCAAGCAAGTCTCCCTGGGCACGCTCCGGCTCAGGCCAGATCAAGGCGAAATTCCGACACTCCACGTTGATCTCGATGCCTCGATTCCTCAGCCTCTCGACCTGAAGGAAATAAGCCTCCAGGGAAAGCCCTCGGCAAGTCCGGCTCCTCTTTCCCGAGCATCCCGGGCTCTCGAGCGTCTACGGGAAAGCGAGGCCCTGGCCGCTCTTGCGGAGAATGACCCGGCTAAGATTCAACCCGCTCTGAGCCGTCTTTATCACGGCGGGAAGCAAAAATCATCCGGCCAATCCGAGCCTGAACAGATTCCCGAGGATGCGAATCAGACCGCCCCTTCGGCCTCCCAGAGGCCACAGCGGGCCCGGAAAGCCTGGCCCAAGCTGGAAAAAATCATCAGGCAGGCTTTCGGCCTCAAGAGCGATCCAAGCCCCGAGGCCTGGTTGAGGGCTACGGCTGGAATCCTCAGGGAGAATCCGGAGAAGAGCCTTCCCGGCGCCCTGGCCCAGGCCTTCGCCCAGGTCCAAGGACTGAGCCAGACCAAGGCGGAGGAGATCGAGAGATTCCTGGCAGGGGATCCGCTTCCCATCCAGGTATTCGACAAGCCCGTCGTGGGCTTTGCGCGGCTCAGGACCAGGCTGTTCGCGCTCAGCGCCGCGCGCCTGGCGGATAA
>CAYLZQ010000285.1:0-3682 GCA_964388045.1 uncultured Elusimicrobia bacterium
CAGTACGCTCGCTCCTCCTTCCTCGGCTCCCTCCAAAATCGCCTCGGCCAAACGGGCGTTATGTCTTGGTCGCAGCACTAGATTTAGTATACTTCCGCCGTGGCTAAGCGCCTGATCCTGGCTCTCCTGCTGGGCTTGGCCGCGGGGTGGGCAGGGGAGACCCTGCTCCTCCTGGAGCGGCACTGCACCCAGGCCGAGCGCATCCTGCGCGAGGACTTCGCCGTCCTCCTCTTCCTTAAAGAGGAGCCCGAGGCCTCCCGGCAGAAGGTCCTTGCGGAGAAGCTTCTGGCCCTGCCCCGGGTGGCGGCCGCGTGCTACGTCTCCAGCCAGGAGGCCCTCTCCCGCGTGCGCCGCGCCGACCCTGAGTTGGTCGAGTCGGTGACCCTGGTGGGAGACAATCCCCTCCAGCCGGCCTACGAGGTACGCTTGACGAGCCTGGAGAGGCTCGAGGAGTGGCTCTCCCAGGCCCAGGCCCTCGCGGACTGGGCCGACATCCGCTACAAGCCCGCCCAGGTCAAGGCCGCGCTCCAGGCCGGGTTCTACGCCTCCTTCCTCAACCTGGCCTGGAGCGCCCTCCTGTGCCTGGGGGGCCTGATGGCCGCGGCCGCTCTCTGGGCCTCCAGGCGGGGAGGCCTGAGCCGGCGGGGGGCGCTGGCCGCGCTCTCCTCGGCGGCCGGAGCCGGTTGCGGCGCGGTCCTGGCCTCCCTGGCGGCCTGGCCGATCCGAGCCGTTTCCCCGTGGTGGGCTTGGCCCTCGGGCGGCTGCCAGGCGCTCTTGCTGCTGGGGGCTGCGGCGGCGGGGTGGGTCCTATGCGGTTCTGGGGAGTGATGGGCCTCGGGGCTCTCCTGCTGGCGGTCCCGCCAAAGGCGGGGCAGGTCGAGTCCAAGCGTCGGGAGCTCCAGCAGATCCAGAAGGAGCTCGAGGCCGCCAGGCGCGAGATCGAGGAGTACGCGCGCCTCGGGCAGTCCCTCGGCCGGGAGCTCCAGAGGCTTGAGGGCAAGAACACCGAGGCCCGCAGGAGGCTGGGCGAGCTCCAGAGAAACATAAGGCAGGTCGAGGCCCGGAGGCTGGAGCTGCGTCTGCGCCTGGCGGCCTTGGGCCAGGCCTCTGGTTTCTGGGGGGAGGCCCTGGACTGGGAGCTGCGCCGCTATGCCCTCTGGCGCCTTTCGCGGGCCGAGGCCGCCTCGAGCTCCGACCTGTGGAGCGAGGCCTTCCAGAGTTCCGCGATCTTGGAGAAGGCCCAGCTTCTCAAGGGGCTCAAGGGCCTGGGCCAGCGCACGGCCCAGGCCGAGCTGGAAGCCAGGCGCAAGGCCCAGGACTGGCTCCAGAAAAGCCAGAGGGTGGAGGCCGAGCAGAGGAGCCGCCTGGAGGAGTACCAGCAGAAGAAGGCCCAGGCCGCCCGGACCCGGGAGAAGGCGGCAGCGGCCAAGGCCCGGGCCAAGGAGCTGGAGGAATCGGCGCTGGCCTTGACCAGGCTCATCAAGCTCCTGAGCCGGCAGTCCGCCTACCAGAGGCCCGGGGGCGCCAGGCTCGAAGCCCCGGTCCACTCCCTGCCTTGGCCAGCGGCCGGGGCCGTGGTCCAGGCCTTTGGGCGGCAGCGCCACGCCGAGCTCGGGACCTGGGTCATCCACCAGGGGATCCGGCTGGCGACCCAGCCCGGGGCCCCGGTCGCGGCCGTGGAGGAGGGGCGCGTCATTTTCTCCGGCCCCTTCCGCTCCTACGGCCAGCTCGTGATCCTGGACCACGGCTCGAGCTTCTTCAGCATCTACGGGGAGTTGGGCGAGATCCTCAGGCCCAAGGGCAGCGAGGTGCGCTCCGGGGAGATCATCGGACGGGCCGGGGTCCGGCTCTATCTCGAGTTCCGCCGCGGGACCCAGGCCCTGGACCCGGTGGAGTGGCTAAGAATGCGAGGTAATGACTCACCTCCCCGCGGGGGAGGTGAGTAGCCGAGGGGGCCATTTCCCCTCCCTACGGGAGGGGATAGGGGTGGGGTTGAGGGACTCGAGTCGTTACCATGCGAGGCGAAAATTCTTACGCTGGGGGCACGCGATGAGCCATAAGAACTGGATCCTGGCCGCCTTTGTGACTCTTGGGGGTGCCGCCGCGCCTGGCGCGGCTCCCCCTCCCGATAAGACCTACGAGCAGCTCAAGCTTCTCGTGGACGTCCTGCACCAGGTCCAGGAGAACTACGTCGAGGAGCCGGAGGCCCAGAAGCTCGTCTACGGCGCGGCCGCGGGCATGGTGAGGACCCTGGATCCCTTCTCCCAGTTCATGGAGCCCGCGGCCCACCGCGAGATCAGGACCGAGACCGAGGGCCAATTCGGGGGCGTCGGGATCTCGATCGGCATCAGGGAGGACTGGCTCACGGTGATCACGCCCCTGCCGGGCACTCCCGCCTACCGCGCGGGGGTCCTCCCCGGCGACCGGATCGCCGAGATCAACGGGGAGACCACCAAGGACATGACCCTGACCGAGGCCCTGGGCAAGATGCGCGGCCCGCACGGAACCAAGGTCAAGCTCCTGATCCTGCGCGGCCCCGAAGACGGCGGGGAGGGGCCCTGGAGCTCCCATGAGTTCGCCCTGGCCCGGGAGATCATCAAGATCGAGAGCGTCCAGCACTGGATGCTCGATCCCAAGATCGGCTATCTGCGCGTCATCGAGTTCAGCGCCAAGACCCCGGAGGACGTGCGCTCGGCGCTCAAGGCCCTCAGGAAGGAGGGGGCCACGGGCCTGATCCTGGACCTCCGCAACAACCCGGGCGGGCTCCTCTCGGCCGCGGTCGAGGTGGCCTCCGAGTTCCTGGGTGAGGGTAAGCTCATCGTCTACACCCAGGGCCGCAAGCCCGAGAACCGCCAGGAGTTCCGCAGCGGGGCCAGCGCCCCCTACGCCCAGCTTCCCCTGGTGGCCCTCGTCAACGAGGGCTCCGCCTCGGGCGCGGAGATCGTGGCCGGGGCCCTCCAGGACCACAAGCGGGCCGTGGTCATGGGGACGCGCACCTACGGCAAGGCGAGCGTCCAGTCCGTCATCCCCCTGTCGGATGAGTCCGCCCTGCGCCTGACCGTCGCCCACTACTATACCCCCCTGGGCCGCGCCATCCACCGTAACGAGAAGGCCAAGACCGGGGGGATCGCCCCGGACCTGGCGGTGGAGGTCCCCCGGGAGATCGAGGCCAAGCTCTACGCCCAGTGGCACATGGTCTACGCCAAAGACAAGAAGCCCCAGTCCGCGGTCAAGAAGGAGGAGCTGGTCAAGGACGAGGCCCTCCAGCGCGCCCTCGAGCTCTTGAAGGCCCGCGAGGTCCTGGCCAACCTCAGGGCCCGCGAGGGGTGAAGCCACTCGCCAATGAAAATACTGGGCATCGAGACCTCCTGCGACGAGACCGCGGCGGCCGTGGTCCAAGACGGTCGCCGGATCCTCTCCAACGTCGTCTCCTCCCAGGTCCGCCTCCACCGGGAGTACCGGGGCATAGTCCCCGAGCTGGCCTCTCGCGCGCACCTGCAGAAGATCGCCCCGGTGATCGAGGCGGCCTGGGCCGGTGGGGGCTTGGACGCCGTCGCCTACACCCAGGGCCCGGGCCTGATGGGCCCCCTCCTGGTGGGCAAGGTCGCGGCCCAGACCCTGGCCCGCATCCTGGGCTGTCCCCTCATCGGGGTCAACCACCTTGAGGGCCACATCTTCGCGG
>CAYLZQ010000286.1:0-3668 GCA_964388045.1 uncultured Elusimicrobia bacterium
CCCCGGCTTGAAGTATCTGACCTTTTCCGTCCACCCCCGCTTCCGGGTGCGCCTGCTTGAGAACTTCGACTGGCTCTCCCCGCCCTTTCAGCACCACCATACGAAGGAGGAGCTCTCCTCCTGGTTCAAAGAGGCCGGCTTTGAGATCCTGGGGATCCTGCCCCACGGGCTTGTTCCCAAGCCCGGGCTACTGGGCCGCAAGAAGCATGCCTAAGCCGCTGCGCGTGGTCATGGTGAGCGCCAGCTTTCATCCCACCGTGGGGGGCGCCGAGAAGCAGGCCCTGGAGCTCGCCGTGGCCCTGCGGGCCCGGGGCGTGGAGGCGCGCGTCCTGACCAGGAGAGCGGCTGCCCTTCCAGCCTCGGACGAGGCGCGGGGAGTCCCACTCCTGCGTCTGTGGTGCCTGGAAGGCCTTCTCAACGCCTTGACCTTCATGATCTCGCTAGGGATCCGTCTCTTGAGAGAAAGGGGCTCCTACGACGTGATCCACGTCCATCTGGCCGGCTCGCCGGCCTTGGCGGCCGGTCTCGTCGGCCGGCTTTCAGGCAAACCCGTGATCGTCAAGCTCGGAGGGGGCCGGGGGATCGGGGAGCTGGCGGCCTCCGCCCGCACCCAGGGCGGCCGTCTCAAGCTAAGGCTCCTTTCCTGGCTCAAGCCCTGCTTGGTGGCCGTGGCGCAAGACCTGGCCCAGGAGTGCGAGGCTTTCCTGGGGCAGGTCCCCCTGGTCCTGCCGAACGGGGTGGACGCCCAGCGCTACCGCCCAGCGGACGCGGCCTCGAAGGCGGCCTTGCGCAGGCGCCTGGGGTGGCCCCAGGGCCTGGGCTTCCTCTACGCGGGCAGGCTTTCCCCTGAGAAGAGGTTGGCCCAGTTCCTGGAGGCCTGGGCCGTCGCAGCCGGGGCCGGCTCTTTCATGGCCATCGTCGGGCAGGGCAGCGAGGAGCCTCGCCTCAGGCAGGCAGCCGAGCGCGCCGACATCCAAGAGCGGGTTTTCTTCCATCCGCCGATGGAGGACATAGCCCAGGCCTTTTCCGCGGCGGACGTCTTCGTCCTTCCCTCCGTCTCGGAGGGCCTTTCCAATTCCCTTCTGGAGGCCATGGCCTCGGGGCTGGCGGTTCTCGCCAGCCGAGTGGGAGGGACTCCCGAGGCGGTCGAGGAGGGCAGAAGCGGCCTTCTCTTCGATCCCCGGGACGAGGCGGAGCTCAAGCGGCAGATCACGAGGTTTTTCTCGGAGCCTGGGCTTGTCCCCGTTCTCGGCGAGGCTGCTCGCAAGAAGGCCCTGGAGGGCTTTTCGATCGAAAGGATCGCGGAACTCTACGAGGCTCTATACCGCAGGGAGGCAGGCCTCCCGGGGGCGCCATGAGCCGGCGCCTCTGCAAGGTCCTGGTCGTGATCGGCACTCGGCCGGAGGCCATCAAGCTCGCCCCTGTCGTCTGGAGGCTTAGAAAGGACAGAGCCTTCGAAGTCCTGCTCTGCCTGACCGCCCAGCACCGGGAGCTGGCGGACAAGACGCTTATGACCTTCGGGCTCCAGGCGGATATAGACCTCAACCTCATGCGCGAGGGCCAATCCCCGCGCGAGGTGCTGCGCAGGCTGCGGCGGGCCATGAGCGGGGTTCTTGAGGCTGAGAAGCCGGACTTGGTGCTGGTCCAGGGCGACACCACTACCGCCCTGGGCGCGGCCCTCTGTGCCGCGCGACGGGGCGTCCCGGTGGCTCACGTCGAGGCGGGCCTGCGCTCCTTTGACCGGAGAAATCCCCGCCCGGAGGAGGGGAACCGCCTGCGCGTGGATGCAGTTTCCAAGCTCCTCTTTGCCCCCACCCAGGGCGCCCGCGCCAACCTCCTGCGCGAGGGCGCCGAGGCGAGCCGCGTCTTCGTGACTGGGAACACCGTGGTGGACTCCCTGCTGTGGGCCCTCAAGCAGCCCCACCGCTTCGAGGAGCCGGCCCTGCGCGGCCTCCCCCGCAGGGCCCTCGCCGTCGTCACCCTCCACCGCCGGGAGAGCTTCGGCTCGAGGCTTGAGGCAGTGCTGCGCGGGATCAGGGATGCAGCCGAGCTTATGCCTGATTTTTTCTGGGTCTGCCCCGTCCATCCAAATCCCCGGGTGCGCGGCCCCGTGCGGCGGATCCTGTCCCATCCGCGCATCAGGCTCACCGGGCCCCTGGGCTACCTGGACTTCGTGCGCCTGATGAGGAGGGCCAGCTTCATCCTCACCGACTCCGGTGGCATCCAGGAGGAGGCTCCCTCCCTAGGCAAGCCTGTCCTGGTGGTCCGAGACAAGACGGAAAGGCCCGAGCTCCTGGGACGGGGGGGGCTGCTGGTCGGGACCTCCCGGGAGAAGGTTGTGCGGGCCATCAGGGGGTTCGTCGCTGGAAGATTTCCACGTCTTCCCAAGAGGAATCCTTTCGGCGACGGCCTGGCCTCGGAGCGGATCGCGCGGATTCTGCGGGCCTGGGCCGGCGCATCTCCGGCCCCAGTATCATAGAATTAGACTTAGGCATGTGCGGCATCTGCGGGATAGTCACTAAGGACGGGACAAGCCCGGACATGGGGCGTTTGAGGGCCGCCAACAGCCTCCTGGCCCACCGCGGGCCGGACGACGAGGGCACCTACCTCGAAGGCCCGGTCGGCCTGGCCATGCGGAGGCTGGCGATCATAGATCTGGACACGGGCCACCAGCCCCTCTCCTCCGAGGATGGCTCCCTCTGGGTCGTGCTCAACGGCGAGATCTACAACTACCAGGAGCTGCGCCGGGAGCTGGAGGCGCGGGGATGCCGCTTTAGGACCAAGACGGACACAGAGACGATCCTGGCCCTTTACCGCGAGATGGGGACGGCCTGCGTCCGAAAGCTGAGAGGGATGTTCGCCTTCGCCCTCTGGGACAAGAGCCGCCAGAGGCTGCTTCTGGCCCGGGACCGCATCGGCAAGAAGCCCATGGTCTATGCGGATCAGCCCGGCTTCTTTGCCTTCGCCTCGGAGCTGCGCTCTCTTTTCGTCTGGGGGCTCTCGCGCGAGATCGAGGAGGAGGCGATCGACCAGTACCTCTCTCTGCAGTACATCCCCTCTCCCGGGACGATCTACCGGCAGGTCAAGAAGCTCCCTCCGGGGCACATCCTGGTTTACGAAGGCGGCCGGGCGAGGGTCGAGCCCTACTGGGAGCTTCCCCTGGGGGCCGCGCCCATCACGCGGGACGCGGAGGAGGCCAAGGCCCTGATCCTCGACAAGCTCAGGGAGGCGGTCCGCCTGCGCTTGGTTTCCGACGTGCCCCTTGGGGCTTTCCTCTCGGGAGGGATAGACTCCTCGATCGTGGTGGCCCTGATGAGCGAGCTCTCGCCTGAGCCGGTCAGGACCTTCTCGATCGGCTTCGAGGAAGAGGAGTTCTCGGAGCTCCGCTATGCCCGGGAGCTGGCCGACCGCTACGGCTGCAGGCACACGGAGCTGATCGTCCGCCCTGAGATGGCCGAGGTCCTGCCTAAGCTCGCCTGGCATTACGGGGAGCCCTACGCGGACGCCTCGGCCCTGCCTTCTTATTACGTGGCGCGCGAGACCAGGAAATACGTGACCGTGGCCTTGAACGGAGACGGGGGGGACGAGAATTTCGGGGGCTACCTCCGCTATAGGGCCATGAAGGCAGCCCGCTTCTTCGACGCCCTGCCCCGTCCCTTCCGGGCGGC
>CAYLZQ010000287.1:0-3635 GCA_964388045.1 uncultured Elusimicrobia bacterium
CTTCAACCCCATCGGAATGACGATCGTACCCCTTTCCCGGCGCCAAGGGGCAGTGCTCAAGGTGCGCAACCTCGACGCCTGGGAGGGGACTCCGGTCCTCGACATCAAGCCCTACACCCGCAAAGACGCTGTCCCCAGGTTCCGCGTCCCAGGCTGGGTCCGAAGGCTCGATCAGGCCGAGAGCGATCCGCCGCGGCGCACCGCCTCCTGAAAAATGGCGCTGGTCATCTGCTCGGTGGCCCTGGCCGCCTCCCTCCTCACCCTGTTCTCCGGATTCGGCCTCGGGACTCTTCTTTTGCCTGCCTTCGCGGCTTTCTTTCCTGTGGAGGCCGCAGTCGCCATGACAGCCATCGTCCATTGCGCCAACAACGTCTTCAAGCTGGGGCTCCTGGGAAAGAAGGCAGACTGGCGGATCGCGGCCCGCTTCGGCCTGCCGGCCATCGCAGCGGCCTTCCTTGGCGCGCGGGTTCTCCTGTGGCTCTCCGGCCTGCCGCCTTTAGCCGGCTATTCGGCCATGGGGCGCCTGTTCCTCGTCTCGCCGGTGAAGCTCTCCATCGCCTCCCTCATGCTGGCCTTCGCGGCGCTCGAGGCGGTCCCCGCCCTGAAAAAAGTCTCCTTCGACCGGAGGCATCTGCCTCTCGGGGGCGCCTTGAGCGGGTTCTTCGGAGGCCTCTCAGGTCATCAAGGGGCGTTGCGCAGCGCGTTTCTAGTCCGCTGCGGCCTGACCCAGGAGGGCTTCGTCGCCACCGGGGTCGTCGTCGCCTGCCTGGTGGACCTCACGCGCCTGGCCGTCTACTCCAGGCATCTCTCGGCCGCGGAGATCGTAGGCAATCGCGCTCTGCTGGCGGCGGCCGTCCTTTCCGCTTTCGCGGGCGCGTGGCTCGGAAGCCGCCTGCTCATGCGGATGACGATTCGGGCGGTCCGCCTGATCGTGTCGTGGATGCTCGCCTCCATCGCCATCCTTCTCGGGGCCGGGATCATCTGACGCCGGCCGGGACCTGAAGGGAAGGGGTCAAGCCCCCCCGCGGCTTTCCGGGCGATGGACCTTGCCCCTCTCGTCCACGCTCAGGCCGTGGCCGCGCTTGAGCTCCTCCAGGATGGCCTCGGGGGAATGACCCGAGTTCCCGGTGCGGTTGGCGATGTCGTTGAGGAGGGTCTTGAGCCGCGAGGGGGGATCCTTGATCCGGGAGAGCCTGGCGGCGTAGGCCGCCGCCACCTCGGCCAGGCCGCGGCCCGGGCGCTGGGCCTGGGGCTGGACCTCCGGAGTGGGAGCCGCCTGGGCCGGCTCGGCTTTGCCGCGTCCAGACCGCCTGGGCGCTCGCTGGCGCCTGCCGTCCCGCGAGGGCCCCGCGGACTCGGAGGGGGCGGCCCTGCGCCTTCCCCTCTCCGGGTGGGAGGTCCAAAGGATGGCCTGCCTTCCCACCCTCTGGAGCTCCTGGGCCATGACCGAGAGGCTCTTGTCCGCTGTGACCAGGGTGAAGGGCAGGTGGAGGGGGAGGGTCGCGTGCAGGATGCCGATGTGGAGGGACATGATGAAGTCCGCCGCGTTGCTTCCTCCCTTGGGGGAGAGCACGGTGACGCAGAAGGGAAGGCTCCCCACCCTGCGCTCAAGGCCCCGCGGCATCTTGGCCCCTGGCCTCAAAAAGACTCGCACCAGGGTGTGAGGGGTGATCGGAAAGTCGGGAGGGAAGTGCGGGTCGTTGTCCCCGTCTATGAGGAGGACCGCGTCCACAGGCCCCTGCACAACGCCCCCGGCGTCCTTTGAAAGGGCTTCAGCCATCTCCAAGGAAAGTATACCTTAATTCGGAGGCCTGGGTGTCTCAAGGCCTACAGGATCTTGGAAAGCCCGAGCCCCATGAACCAAAGCCCGGAGAGGGCGGAGGCGATGGAGGCCACTCCCCTGAGCCTCTGGACCCGGGACAGCGGGGCCGTGGCCAGCATCGGGAGCATGTAGAGGGTGGTGCCCAGGAAGAAGGCCGAGAAATAGAGCACGCCCGCAGGCAAGTCCCTGAGCGCGAGCAGGCGCACCAGGCCGGCTGTGAAAGGGGGGCAGACGTTGATGCCCACGAGGAAACCGAACAGGAAGGGGAGCCTCGCTGCCCCCAAGGCCCTGGAGAGGGGAAGGCAGAAGGAGAGATGAGGGGCGTTCCTCGCCACTGCGTAGAGGGAGAGGAGGACTCCTGAGAGGAATATCCCGGCCCCCAGGAGCCAGCCCGGGACTGCTCCCGCCTTCTGGCCCAGGAGGCTGGCTCCTGCAGCGAAAAGCAGGTAGGCCGCCAGGCGGCCTGCCAGGAACTCGAGGATGACGAGGGCGTTCGGACGTAGACCCTGCCTTGCCTCGGCCAGAAGGTAGGGGACGAACAAGGGGGCGCAGGCTCCCAGGCAGTAGAGCCCTGTGGAAAGACCTAGGGCGAAGCCTTCCAAAAGAAGGGCGCTCATCCGGAGATCCCCAGGGCCTGGAGCCAGCGGCTCAAGAGCCCTGGGACGAAAAGCCCTCCCACGGCTCCTCCCACTGTCAGGCCGCAGTACAAGAACAGAAGCCTGGAATCCCAAGCGCTCCCCAGGAGCGTATAGCGGATCGCCTCAGTGGGGCAGACGTCCAGGCATTCCCCGCAGCGGTTGCAATAGGGACTGATCGCATGGCCCTTGAGCCCCTGCGGCTCTATGGCGAAGATGGGACAGGCCTTGAGGCAGATCTGGCACTGGGTGCAGAGCTCCGGCCTGATCGTCACGCGGAAGGGATTCGCCCTTCCCCAGAAGGACTGCCAGGCCCCGAAGGGGCAAATGAGCCCGCAGAAGACCCTCTTCCTGGTCAGGATCGGCCCGAGCACCAGGGCCAATGCGGCCAGAAGAAGGAAGATCGAGAGCTGGACCTTGCGCGCGGCGTCGTTGGGATCCAGGAAGCCGGTCGTGATCTTCAGGGGGCAGGCCCAGAGGCAGAAGACGGGCAAGAGGGAGGTCAGGGAAATCAGGATCGAGAAGAGAAGTATCCCGGCTGGAAGCTCCCTCATTGGGCCCGGGAGCCTCACCCAGCGCAGGGCGGGCCTGCGCAGGATTCGGGCGAAGCCGTCATCCAGGCCTCCGTAGAAGCAGGCCCAGGAGCACCAGGCCTGGCCCAGGACCAGGGTCACGAGAAGCCAGAGAAAGCCCAGGGACAAAGGGCCCCAGGCGGCCCAGTTCCCGCTCTTGATGGCCAGGAACTCGCTGTAGGCGTAGTTCAGGATGGAGGAGGCGATCGCGATGTGGCAGTATGGCACCTCCTGGATCTCTGAGGTCGCAAAAGCGCTCCCCCGCAAGCCCAGGGACCCGGCCTTGAAGTCCAGGACGAAGGCCCAGGCCAGGACCACGAAGAAAAGCGACCTCCAGCGCGAGATCCGGCCGGTGCGGAGCATCAGGAATCCCATCCCTCCCACGAAGGAGATCCAGGCCAGATGGGGCATAAGGCGCGAGAGCCCCTGCGAGAGGTCCAGGGTGAGTAGCCCCAGGGTGAGGCCCACGGCCAGGGCAAAGAGGAGGCTTGAGCCAGGGGGGTAAGTTCTCATAGAATCCCCCCGGTGGGGCTTCTCTCTTTTGGCTACGGCTTCTACGGCCTTCTCGCCCAGGTCTTTCTCCTGAGGGAGCTGGCCGTGATCTTC
>CAYLZQ010000288.1:0-3624 GCA_964388045.1 uncultured Elusimicrobia bacterium
TCTCCCGAGGTCAAAAAGAGGCTTGAAGGCCCCTGATCCCATGGAAGAGAGGCCACGGCGCAGCAGTTGGGCCACGGCGGCTCTGGCAACCCTGGTCCTGGGGGGCTCCGCCGCTGGGATTCTCATCTACCAGTTGAGGGAAAGCCGGGAGAGGCCCCCGGAGGACCTCGGCGGCTTCGACCTGGCCCAGGTCGAGGGAAAGGCCGGCTCCCCCTCGGCTCCGGCTGCGTCTCCCCAGGCCCCCTCAGGCCTCGGCATGATCAAGCCGGGGCTCCCCGGCCTCGGCTTCGGGACCCGGGTGGTTCAAAGCGCGGCGCGCCGGATCGAGCGCTCCTTCGTCGAGGCCTGCCGCAGCCACGAACCGAAGATCCGGGCCCTGGCCATGCGCTATACCCAGAGATACCCGATCATCGCCCAATACGGCCGGGAGTGGATGAGCTATCCGGACTTGAGGAAGCTCAACAACGATTACATGAGGGACCGCGACCCTATCAGATTCCTGCGCGGCTTGGCCGCCTCCAGGAACCTGGGCAGGCTTCTCGCCAAATATGCCCGGGAGCCTGTGCTCCATGCCTTCGTCAAGGAAGCGGCCCGGGAGACTCCTGCGGCGCTCTCGGCGGCCACGGACTACCTCAACGAGGACAAGAGCGCCAAGATCATGGTGGACCGCGTGGCCCAGGCCATGGGCCTTCCCTCAGGGATCCTGGGGGGGCAGATGGACGGGAAGGCGATCATGGACTCCCTGGTGAGGAGCCACCCGGATCTCCAGAAGGCGCTGGGAGACTCCGAGGTCCAGAAGTCCCTAAACGTCCCCGGCCAGAAGGGGCTAGAGCGACGTTAGGGGCTCTTGCCTATGTGTTGGGCACGCACTTGCCGTCTTTCTCGTGCGTGCCCTTCCCGCAGGTGACCTCGTCAGCCTCATCAGGCTCCTCGGGGCCGCATCCTCCTTTGCCGCATCCTACGGCTCCCACAGCGAGGCCGGCGAGCACCAAAGCCATCCCTGCCAACAGAAAAACCCTGTTTCTCATGGCGTCCTCCCCCGCTGCCCTTGACTACCCTTTAGGCAGGCACTCCTTGCCATGGCGCTCGGTGCCAGGCCCGCATTCGAGCTCGTCGTCCTCTTTCTCCGGCCCGCAACCGCCCTTGGAGCAGCCCATGGCCGCGAACGAAAAGAGAGCCAAGCCCAGGCCGCTCAGGTGCAAGATCTTTCGCTTCATGTGAGCCTCCTATCCCGCCATGTGGCAGGGACCGACTCATGACAGTTTAGGCTGACTGCCTTCATCTGTCAAGGGATCATGCTGTTTTTTTTCAAGTTTTAACCGAAAGCTGAATATAAAATTTCTCTACAAATTTAAGCGAAAATGCTTAGAAACATGCCGGGGAATCCAGATCAGGTGCAGGATCGCGCTGTAATGGCCAAAGGGCAGCCAGACCTGGCGGCTTGAGGGAAAGGCCTCCTTGAGCTTGAGGGCGTTGGGGCGCGGGACCACCCTGTCCGAACGGACGTTGAAGAGGAGGAGCTTCTTGCCCGCATTGGCCTGCGTGTAGTCCAAGGGGTCCAGCCCCTTCCAGGCCTCCCGCAGGGAAGCAGGGTCCAGGCCCATCCTGCGCAGGGCAGGGCCGGTCATGGAAGACTCAGCGACCAGGCTTGGGAAATCCGCTCCTCCCATGAGAAAGACCGCATACCTCGGGCTGGGATCCGCGGAGTAGACCGAGGCCCCCACGAACGCCCCCAGGCTCACCCCGAAGAGTCCTATCCGCTTTGGGTCTATGTCCGGATGGCGCCTAAGCCAGGCCAGGGCGCGGCGGGCGTCCAGCGCCGCCTGGCGGAAGTTGAAGGCCAGGCGGGAGGGAGTCCGCGCCAGGAAACCCTGGCCGCTGGCGACCGAGGGATGGGGGCGGCGGTGGAACTGGTAGGGCATCTCGATCCATAGGACAGCGAACCCGTCGCGCAGGAAGCGCCTGATGAAGCGCTCCTCGATCCACAGGTTCGGGGCCGCCATCACGGGGAGGACCAGGATGCAGGGGAAAGGCCCCTTCCCCTCGGGCAATAGGAGGTGGCCCCAGACCGTGTTGTTGGCCGCAAAGGGGCTCTTCAAGGGAGAAGGGAACTTGAGCAGGTATTCCTCCCCGCGCCTGTTGCGGTTCTCGGCGACCTCCACCGGGAATTCCGAGCCCGAATAGCTTAGGGGCCCGGCCCAGGCCAGGGTCGTCAGCAGGGCGCGCGCCAGAAGGGCAAGACCCGGAAACACGGCTAGAAACTCAAGACCATCGAAGCCGCCGACTGATAGATGTCCGTGGCAGGGACCGTGGTCGCGCCCTGGAGGGCCCAGTAGGAGTACTCCACCTTCAGGGTCAAGTGCTCGCTCATCTGGTAGTTGAGGGCGGCCGTGTATTTCTCCATGTGGCGGGTGAGGCGCAAGGCGTCCGCCCCGATCGCCCGGAGGGAGGGGAAGGTGGTCCCCCCCGCCGCGTGGTTGAGGAAGAGGTCCAGCAAGGGGCCTCGCCGGAACATCTGGTTGAAAACCAACACCCCGCTCAGGCGCTGCCCGATGGGAGGACGGCGAAGGATCGGGAACGAGGTCTGGATGAAGTAGCCGTGATTGATCTCGAAGTCCCGGACCTGGGTGACAGGGGAGGCCAGGGTCGCAGAGGAGACCCGCAGGGGGGCCAGGAAGTGGTTGAAGCCGTAGACGTATTCGGCCGTCACGTCGAATCCAAAGTATTGGAAGGAGAGGTCCACCCCGTAGAACTGGTAGTTGAGCTCTGCCTCCAGGTCGTACTGCCCCCCCATCCCGGAAAGGCCGAGCCACACCCCCTTGAGGTCCAGGGCGTTTTCCGGGATGGGCCAGGGCAGGCGGACGTCCCCGAGGCTGAAGACCAGGCGGCCCCCGAAGGCCTTGTTGTTGTTGTTGTCCGCGAGGTTGTTGTTCCGGTGCCCGAAGTCCATGTTGACCCCGTTGGCCGGCACCCCGGGAATGCCCAGGTTCTCGGGGTCGGGGAAGGTCCTCTGCCGGTTGCTGGTCTCTCCGAGCCCGTTGACCACGAAGGCGGTCAGCTCCGCCGGGATCAGGGGATGCTTGGAGGGAGGATAGAGGGTCGCCCGCGCCCCGATGTCGGTGTAACCGGAGCTGAGGGGGGGGCGGGGGGAGTTCACCCGGACCACCAGGTCCAGGCTGTCCGGGGAGGCGTAGAGCAGGGGACGGGTGACCGCGATGAACTGGTCGGGGCGGTAAAGCTCGTTGTAGCGCCCGAAGGGGACCAGGAACTGGCCGAACTGGAAGCGCCAGCCCTCCAAGCCCCGGTACTCGAAGTTGAGCTGGTTGAGCTGGGGCCTGCCCTGGGAGACCGTCGGCATGTTAAACTCGATGGTGAAGGGGATATCGTCCACGAAGGGGCCATCCGCCCCGAAATACATGTCCGCCAGGAAGACCTCGTGCTGGATCTGGGTCTCAAAGCCCGGCTCCCTGGGGCCGACTAGGCGCCAGTTGAGGGAAAGGCTGCCGCCCAGGTGCATGCGGAGAAGCCTCTTCAAAAAATGGGGAATCTCGGGGCGGTTGGACGCGGGGGTCTCAGCGGCCGCCGCCGGGGTGGCCAGGAGGAGGCTGAGAATTTGCGATCTAT
>CAYLZQ010000289.1:0-3602 GCA_964388045.1 uncultured Elusimicrobia bacterium
TGGCGCTCCAGGGCCGAGCCGAGCTCGTCGAGGGAGATCACCAGGTAGGGGTTCTCATGAATGCCGGAGATCAAGCCCTTGGAGGGGGGATAGGGGAAGTCCTGGCCGTTGACGGGATGGGAGCCGTCCAGGCCAATTGCGGCCCAGCGCGCCTTGAGCCTGCGGTTGAAGGCCGAAACCCGGCCATCCCGGCCGTTGGCGGTGACGAGCTGGGTATCAAGGTCGCTGGAGGGGGTTGCGGCGCCGGTCGCGAAGCTGCCCAGAAGGAGCACGGCCATCACCCGGTCAGGCGCAGCAGGGTCCTCCTCGCGGAGAGCCGCGAGAGCCGCCCCGTGGAAGAGCTCCAAGATCTTCTCTTGCTCCCCGGCCTGGAACCGGACAGCCTCCCGGGACTGGTCCTCCCTAAGGAGGCCGTCGAAGTAGGAGGAAAGCTCCGAGACGGGCTTGAGCGAGGCCGCGAGCATCGCATCGCGGATGGCCTTGCGAAGATAGGTGTCGGCCCGCTTGCCCGCATTATACTGCAACGCCCTTTCCAGGAAAGCCTCGAAAGCCGCTGCCTCCACCAGGCCCACCTGGGAGGAGTCGAAGTAGCGCGCGAAGGCCTGCCGCGCCTCCTTGAGGACCTCCTCCTCGCCCAGGGAGCCAAAACCGAGCACGTAGAAGGCTCCCTGCTGGCCCATGACGCGCATGTAAGAGAAGAACTGCCTGGGCCTTGTCACTGCAAGGCGCAGCCTGGCCGCGCGGGCCGCTGCCAGCTTCTCGCGGTAGGAGGACCAGAGCCTTTGAATGTGGGTCACGGTATACCAGTAGTAGTTCTGGACGTAGAGGCGCAGGTAGTGAAAGCGGTCGCTGAGGGCCTGGAGCCAGGAAGGGGCCTTAAAAGATGCGCCGGTGCCCAGGGCAGGGACCATGAGCCTGGTCCCGCCGCCTCCGCCCGAGGAGGACTTAAGGGACGGCCCAGGGCTCTCAGCGGAAATTTCCGCTGCGGACACAGGAAAGCCTGAGCCAGGGCCTGAAAAGCCGGGATCCAGGAGCTTGCCTGCAAGCTCTCTGGCCTCCTCCCGGGAAATCCGGTCGGACTCCTGGGGCGAGAGTCTCCGGAGGATCCGGCCGAACTCCTCGCTCGGGAGACCTGCCTTAAGCAGCGCCTCTGCGGCTGACCCAGGGGATGGCTTGATCCCGGAAACTGGAACCTGGAATGCCCCTTGGGGCTGGGCCGGGCTTGCGCCCGGAAGGAGACCCTGGCTGGGGTCAATGCCAGGGAAATGGAACTGGCCTAAGGCAAGAGCCGCGGCCTTGAAATTCAGGCCAACTCCTCGGCAGGAGGCAGGGGAGGTCCTCGCCCAGAAACCCGGGGTCTTTCCGGAAGGGCTGCGGGCGGCCGCCCAAGCTCCCACAGGGAAAGAACACAGCAGGAGGGCGGCGCGGGCAAGGCGCAGTTTCGCTGAGCGCGGCATGGCGGTATTATACGGATAACGACAAGAGACGCAGATAGACAAAGGGCCTAGGGAATGCCAGGCAAAAGTCCTAGGCTCCCGCGCTCAAAAGGCCCAGAGCCGAGCAGGCCAAGGCTGAAATCCCTATAATGTGTAAGTTTTCAGGCCCGCGACAGGTATCATCAACAGGAGCCGCCCTGAGAAAACCGGCCTCTTTCAGTGGACGCCCAGCTAGAACGACTCATAGAGCTTCACGCGGACCGGGCCTTGGCGATCGCTCTGCGCATGGCCGGAAACAGGGCTGACGCCGAGGACATCGTGCAGGAGGCCTTTCTCAGGGTGATCAAGTACGTGAAAAACTACGACCCCAGCCACCCCTTCGAGGCCTGGCTGGGCCAGATCATCCGCAATGTTTATCTGAGCAGCCTCCAGAGGGAAGCGCCGCGGCGCACCGTGCCCCTGTCCCAGGCGGAGGAGGGCCAGGGAGCCCTGGAGGAGATACTGGCGGATCCAGCCCCGGGTCCGCAGGAGGCAGCCATGGCCGAAAGCGAGAGGGACGAAATCCAGGCAGCCCTCTCCAGCCTCAGCCCCAGCCTCAGGATGGCCGTGATCCTGGTGGACCTGGAAGGCATGGAACGGGAGGACTGCGCGCGGGCCCTGGGATGCTCCCTCTCAGCCCTGGACGTCAGGCTCCACCGCGGCCGAGCCGGGCTCAGGAAGAGGCTCAAAGACCCGAGGGGAGGGACGTCCTGATGAACTGCGCGGCCGTGGAGAACATCCGGGATCTCTACCTTGAGCGGCGCCTGAGCCTGGCCTGGGCGTCCGCGGTGGCTTCCCACTTGCGGGACTGTCCTTCCTGCGCCCGGCTGGCAGAAGCTCCCCAACACTGGGAAAAGCCGCAGGCCCCTGCCGGATTCCAGGAAAGCCTCAAAAAGCGCATAGCCAAAGCCCTGGCCGCTCAAAAGGAGCCCTCTCCCCTCCTTCTCAAACGCGGCTTGGAGGCGGCTCCCCTCCTGGCTGCCGCAGCCCTCTGCGTGTGCCTGGCCCTCCTCAACTGGGCAGGGCCCGGGGTCTTTTCCCAGCAAGACCAGGAGCTCACGCAGGCAGGAGCAAACCCATGAGCCATCGCATGATTTCCTTCTGGCACCGGACGGCAGAGACGGCAGGGCTTCTCCTGGCCCTTCTCCTTCCCCTGGCCTTTTATCTCAAGAGCTACGACAGCACGATGATCAAGGCCACGCTCTTCCAGGCCGGGGTCCTGGCCTTGGCCTCCGCCTGGCTGCTGAAAGGGATGGAACAGGGCCGGTGGGAGCTTCCGGCCTGGGCCAAGCCCTTTCTTCTGCCGGCAGGGCTTCTCCTCGGCTGGACCCTGCTGGGTTTTTTCGCATCCACCTGCAAGCTCGCGGCCCTCCCCGGCCTTCTCGAGGATATCCTCTGCCTGACGGCCTTCGCCGTCTTTCTCCTGGAGTTCGGCGGATACGAGAACGCAGCCCGCTTCGCAGGTTGGACCCTGACCGCCGCCTGGATCTCAGGGCTCTATGGGCTCTGCCAGGGCCTGGGCCTTGACCCCTTCCCATGGAAGGGAGCCTTTGGGGAAAGGGTCTTCTCCACTCTGGCCAACCCGGATCTCCTGGCCCTCTTCCTGGCCCTCTGCCTTCCCCTGGCCCTGGCCAGGCTCCTGGACCCAGAGCGGGATTTTCTCCTCAAGGCGGCTGACCTTTGCCTGTTGGCCCTCCTGGGCTTGAACATGGCCTGGACCGCTTCCCCCCAAGGCCTGGCTTGCCTGACGCTCACGGGGATTTTCTCCGCCCTGATCTTCCCCGCCTTTGTCCCCTCCAAAGCCTCTTTGAAGGTTTCAGGCCTTTCCCTGGCCCTGGGCCTCGGAGCCTTCGCGGCTGTCATGTCTTTCGGCAGCCGCGACTTTGAAAAACGCCTCATTCATGAGACCGAGTTCAAACGCCAAATCTGGAAAGGGACGCTCACGATGATTTCCGAGAAGCCTCTCATGGGCCACGGGCCCGGCAGCTTCGCCGTTCATTTCCCCCGCTTTAAGCCTTCGGAGCTCATCCGCCTGAAAGGGAAGCACAACAGCCTATTCGAGCATCCGGACAACGCTCTCCTGGAGGTTGCCTCCGAACAGGGACTCCTGGGCGCAGGCCTCTGGCT
>CAYLZQ010000290.1:0-3601 GCA_964388045.1 uncultured Elusimicrobia bacterium
GCCAGCCAGATCGCGGCCGGGGAAGTCATCGAGCGGCCGTCCTCGATCTTGAAAGAACTCCTGGAGAACTCCCTGGACGCCGGGGCCTCGCGGATCGCGGTGGAGGTGGCGGGAGCGGGGAGAAAGTCCTTGCGCGTGACGGACGATGGCTGCGGAATGGACCCGGAGGACTGCTCCCGGTGCCTCAAGCGCCACGCCACGAGCAAGATCTCGCGTTTAAGCGACCTCGGGCTCCTATCCACCTACGGCTTCCGCGGGGAAGCCCTCTACGCGATCGCCGCGGTCGCCAGGGTCACGATCGCAAGCTCCCGGCCTGGGGCTGAGAGCGGCTGGCGCGTGGAAGCCAACGGCGGGGATATCCTCTCAAGCGCCCCGGCCCCCGCCGTCCCGGGCACCACGGTCGAGGTCCGGGACCTTTTTTTCAACACCCCGGCCCGGCTCAAGTTCCTGAAATCCCGGGCCTTCGAGAAAGGACGCCTGGCCGCCGCCCTTGAAGAGGCTGCCCTCGCCAACCCCGGAATCCATTTCTCCTACAAGTCCGAGGGCCGCCTGCAGATGAATTTCGCCCCGGAGAAGGAGGGGGAGGCCCTGGAGATGGATCTCAAACGCATTCAATCGGTCCTGGGCCAGGACCTGGCGCGGGGCCTGCTTCCCATCCGGGGCGAGCGGGGCTTCGTGCTCCGGATGCTCGTCTCCCCGGCGGAGGGCCTCGTCCCCACCCGCAGCTTCCAATACTGGTTCGTCAACCGCCGGCCCATCGCCTCGCGGATTCTTCAACAGGCCCTCTACCGCGCCTATGCCGAGCGCCGGTCAAAGGACCGCCATCCGGTCTGCGTCGCCCACCTGGATCTTCCCCCGGACTCCTTCGACGTCAACGTCCACCCAGGCAAGCGTGAGATTCGCTTCCTCGCCGAACGCGAGGTCTTCGATCTCGTCTCGGGCCTGATCACCTCGGCCCTCCTGAGGAGATCGCCTGAGATCGCAAAAGCAGCCGAGGGCGGAACCTCTTATAAAGGGATATCCTCTCACGCCGTCGCCGCCTTCCGCGAACCCGCCCCGATCTATGCCGCTGACAAGCCCCAAGCGGGGGAGCCGCTCCTTGAGCTCGGCAGCCCCGCGGCCTCAGCCCTCCAAGCCCCCCCTGGAGCCCCACGCTGGTTTACCCCCCCTTACCGCTACCTGGGACAGATCGAGAGGACCTACCTGGTCTTTGAGGCTGCCGGCGGGCTCTTCGTCCTGGACCAGCACGCGGCAGCGGAACGCATTCTCTTCGAGAAGTACCTGGCCGAGATCGAGAAGGGGGCCTCCCGCCAGAGGCTGATCCTCCCCCTGCCCATTGAGCTCCCCGCCTCGGCTCTCCCGAGGGTGCTGGACCACAGGGAGACGCTCCTGCGCCTGGGTTTCGAGATGGAGCCCTACGGCAAGACCACCCTGCACGTGCTCGCGGTCCCGGCCCTTTTCGAGAAGGCTGAGGACCTCAGGGACATGGCCCACAGGCTGCTGGCGACCCTCGCCGACCCGGCTGCTGCCGCCCGGGACTGCCGCCGCGAGGCCGTGGCGACCATCGCCTGCAAGGCCGCGGTCAAGGCCCACGACGCCTTGGGGGAGAAGGAGGCCCTTGGTCTCCTGGAGGACCTCAGGGAGTGCCAGGACGGAAGCTCCTGCCCCCACGGAAGGCGGGCCATCCTCGCCTTGAGCCGCGAGGAGCTCGCGCGCCGCTTCCAGCGCCCGGGCCCACCGCCGCTATAGAGCAACGGCCTCTAGGGTACCCGGGCAAAGCCGGCCTGGGCAAAGTGCCGATCGAAAGTGAAGGCGTCGGTGAGGCCCAGTTCCTTCATGACCACGAAGCTCGAACAATCGGCGAGGCTGAAATCCTTATCCCTGTGGGCTACGAAAAAAGTCTCGGCCTCGCTGTGCTCGCTAGGACTGATATGGTGGACCGTGGCGATCTTCGAGGAATGCAGGCGCTCGAGGAACCGCGCCGCAGGGCCGTGCCCGACCCGGGCGTTCAAGAGGTTGACCGTTTCCACCACCACGTAGTTCGTGGTCAGAAGCAGCCGGGAGGTGCCGGAGAGGAAATCCACGGCCTCGGAATGGTGGGCGTCCTCCCGGTTCATGATGGCGTACCAGGCGCCGGTATCGACGAACAGGGCCGTCACCCGCGGCGGCCTTTGCGCCCGTAGAGATAGGCGTCTACGTTCTCCGAAACGTCGCCCGCCTTGTCGCAAACCATGCCTGCCAACTCGAACAAAGAATCCTGCCGGCGATCAGCCTTAAGGGAAGCGGCCCTCTCCTCGACCCACTGGCGGATGAGCCCGGAAAGGCTTACCCCGCTCTTGCGGGCAAGGGCGCAAAGGAATTTGTGCTGCCACGGCTCAAGGAGGATCTGCGTTCGGGTCATGATGTATTACATCATTTATTATACATCTGGATGCTCTGAAATGCAAGGGTCCGGGCCCGGCGCCAGCCCTTCGCCGCAACGGCCTCTATTTCCACCAGCGCGCCCTTGGGCAGGGCCGCGACCTGGAGGGTCGCCCGGGCCGGGAAGGGCGGAGCGAAGTGCCGGGCATAGGCCTCGTTCATGGCCGCAAATTGGGAGAGGTCGGTCATGTAGACCGTGGTCTTGACCACCCGGGAGAGGCCGCCGGCGGACTCCAGGATGGCCGCAAGGTTCGCGAGGCATCGCTCGGTCTGCCCGGCGACACCATCGGCCATGGCCCCAGAGGGGTCCATCCCGATCTGGCCGGAGACGAAAATCCAGCCCCCGGCCTCCGCGGCCTGGGAGTAGGGGCCGATCGCCTTGGGAGCCTTCTCGGATTCAATGGCCCTCATCGCAGGGAGGCCAGAAGGGCGTGGTTGGTCTTATGAACCCTCAGCATCTCGGCGAAGGACTTCAGGGCCTCGATGTCCCCAAGGGAGGCGAGGTGGCGGCGCAGCTTCCAGACCCCCTCCAGGATCTCGGGGGGAAAGAGCTTCTCCTCCTTGCGAGTCCCGGTCTCACGCACCCTGAGGGCCGGGAAGATCCTCATCTCCGCGGCCTGGCGGAAGAGGACCAGCTCCATGTTCCCGGTCCCCTTGAACTCCTGGAAGATGATATCGTCCATCCGGCTTCCGGTCTCCACCAGGATCGTGGCCAGGATCGTGAAGGATCCGCCTTCCTCGAGCTTGCGCGCGCAACCGAAGAAACGGCGGGGAATCTCCATGGCCCGGGAGTCGAGCCCCCCGGTCATGGTCCGCGATCCGGTGGCGAACTGGTTGTGCACCCGTGCCAGGCGCGTGAGGGAATCGAGGAGAAGGAAGACGTCCGCGCCGTTGGAGGCCTCCTCGACGGCCCTCTTCATGAGGCCCTCCGCCACAGCGATGTGCCTATCGTAGGACTGGTCGCTGGAGGAAGCCACGACCTCCGCCGGAACGCTCCTCCTGAACTCGGTCACCTCCTCGGGCCGCTCGTCGATCAGGAGGCAATACTGCTTGATCTTGGGGTCAGTCCCCGCGACGGCGTTGGAGATCTGCTTGAGGAAGGTGGTCTTGCCCGCCTTGGGAGGGGCCACGATCAGGCCCCGCGTCCCCTTCCCGACCGGGCAGAGCAGATCCATGGCCC
>CAYLZQ010000291.1:0-3598 GCA_964388045.1 uncultured Elusimicrobia bacterium
CGACCCCGGAGTGGACGACCTTGACGTCCGCGAACCTCTTCTTGAGGAGCTTGAGGGCGTTGATGAGGCCCGCCAGGACCACCACGGCCGTGCCGTGCTGGTCGTCGTGCATGACGGGGATGTCGAGGAGCCCCTGGAGTCGGCTTTCAATCTCGAAGCAGCGCGGGGCCGAGATGTCCTCGAGGTTGATTCCCCCGAATCCCGGGGCGATCCGGACCACGGTCTCGATGATCTGGGCCGTGTCCTGGGTGGCGAGGCAGAGGGGGAAGGCGTCCAAGCCCGCGAAGCTCTTGAAGATCATGGCCTTGCCCTCCATGACGGGCATGGCCGCGTAGGGGCCGATGTTCCCCAGGCCAAGGACCGCGCTTCCGTCCGAGACCACCGCGATCGTGTTCCTCTTGATGGTGAGGGACCAGGCCTTCTCGGGCTTCTCGGCGATGGCCAGGCAGACCCGCGCCACCCCGGGGGTGTAGACCATCGAGAGGTCGTCCCGGGTCTTGATCGGGATCTTGGGCAGCATCTCGATCTTGCCTCCCAGGTGCAGCAGGAAGGTGCGGTCCGAGGCGTGCAGGAGCCTGGCCCCGCGGACCTTGGCCAAGCCCTGGGTGATCCGGCGGGCTTGGTCCTCGCTGGCGGCGTTGACCACGATGTCGCGCACCAGCTCCGAGTCTCCGGCGCTGACGAGGTCTATGGAGCCGATCGAGCCCCCCGCCTTGCCGATCGCGGAGGTGACCCTTCCGAGCGTGCCCGGGAGGTTGGCGATCTTGAGGCGCAGGGTCAGGCTGTACTGGGAGCTGAGGTGGGCGTGGGAACTTTCTGGCATTCGGGTTTCTCCATTTTGCCCGAGGCCGAAGGCCGAGGGCTGCTTAAAATGCAACACCCGCGGCCGGTTCCCTGGGGAGCCAGCCGCGGGTGTTCATGACGGGCGCCGGCCGTTTTAAGGAGCCCCCCGCCTCATTGCGGGGTTTTTCGGGGTGAGGGAGCCGTTCCCATTAAGGAATGGACTCCATCACCCGCTTGAGCTGCTCCTCGGTGCGGCCGACGATCTCGACCGTCTTCTCGCGGCCGTTGGCCCCGCGCAGGATGTTGACCTTGCGGGTAGGCACCTCGAAGAACTCGGCGAGATAGCCCTTCAAGGCGAGGTTGGCCTTCTGGTCCACCGCCGGGGCCGTGACCTTGACCCTCAGCACGCTTCCGATGCGGCTGACCACCTCGTTCTCCGGGGCGTTGGGGATAACGCGCACTTTGACGATCATGGGTGTCCTCCCTAAGCGCTTGAGCGCTGAGGCGGGCGGCAGGTCCCATCGGACCGGCTGGCCGCCGCCTCGTTGTTGTATCCTGAAAAAATCGTGGACCCTATCCGCACGAGGCTGGCCCCCTCCTCCACGGCGATCTCGAAATCCCGGCTCATGCCCATGGAGAGTCGGGCCTCGGGCCGACCTGAGAAGAAGCGGTCGAAGAGCTCCCGCATGCGGCGGAAATAGGGTCTGGTCTCCTCCACGGGCTCAAGCTCCGGGGCGATGGCCATCAGCCCCAGGATATCGAGGTGGGGGCAGCCCTTGAGGCTCTCCAGGAACCCCTCCAGGGCCTCGGGGGAAACCCCGGACTGGCTCCGGCGCTCTGCGAGCTTGATCTGGACGAGGGCCGGCAGGCGCCTTTCCTTCTCGGAGAGGATTCTCTCCAGGGCCTGGGCGAGCCTGAGGCTGTCCAGGGAATCGAGCGCGTCGAAGATGTCGAGGGCGCGCCGGGCCTTGTTGCTCTGGAGGTGCCCGATCAGGCGCCACCGCGCCTTCGCGGCGCTGGGGCCGAGGGCCTTCCTCTTGGCCTCGGCCTCCTGGACCCTGTTCTCGCCGATCTGATCGACCAGACCGGAGTCCAGGAGCTCCCTCATCCCTTCCACGCCGGCATACTTGGTGACGGCCACCAGGCCCACCCTCTCGGGATCCCGGCCCGACCTCTCGGCCGCCGCCCTGATGCGCAAGCGTATTTTTTTTAGATTGTCAAGGATCTGACTCAATGCTCTATTATACCAAAAAGCCGCCAGGAAGGCAATCGTCCCTGAAATTAGGCCAAAGGGCCTATGCGGGCCTGGGCCTAAAGACCCAAAAAGGACCCCCCGGCCCGCAAGGGCCGGGGGGTTTAACGGCACAACGGCCTAACGCGACGGCTTCGCTATCGCGTTAATACATATCCCCGCCGTGAGCGTGGGCGGGAGCCGGCTCCTTCTTCTCCGGGATGTCGGAGACCAGGACCTCGGTGGTGAGGATCGTCCCCACCAGGGAGACCGCGTTCTCCAGGGCCGTGCGGGTGACCTTCAAGGGATCCACGATCCCGCCCTTGAAGAGGTCCACGTAGTCCCCGGTCTCGGCGTTCAAGCCCACCCCGTCCGGGGAGGAGAGGACCTTCTGCACCACCACGGCGCCGTCGAAGCCCGAGTTCTCCCCGATCTGGCGGATGGGAGCCTGCAGGGCCCGGCGCACGATCTGGCCGCCGGTGCTCTCGTCCTCGTTGTCCCCCTTGAACTTATCGAGGGCCTGGGCCGCGCGCAGGAGGGCTACCCCGCCTCCGGGGATGATCCCCTCCTCGACTCCGGCGCGGGTCGCATGGGATGCGTCCTCGACCTTGGCCTTCTTGGCCTTCATCTCGGTCTCGGTCGCCGCCCCCACGTTGATGACCGCAACACCCCCGGAGAGCTTGGCCAGCCTCTCCTGGAGCTTCTCCTTGTCGTAGTCGGAGGTGGTTTCCTCGATCTGCTTGCGGATCGCGTCGGCGCGCCTCTTGATCTCCGTCTTCTCGCCGGCCCCGTTGACGATGGTGGTGTTGTCCTTATCGATCACCACCCTCTTGCAGCGGCCGAGCATGTCCAGGGTGGACTTCTCGAGCTTGTGGCCGAGTTCCTCGCTCACCACCTCTCCGCCTGTCAGGACCGCGATGTCCTGGAGCATCTCCTTGCGTCGGTCCCCGAAGCCGGGGGCCTTGACGGCGCAGGCCTTCAGGGTCCCGCGGAGCTTGTTGACGACCAGGGTGGCCAGGGCCTCTCCCTCCACGTCCTCGGCGATGAAGAGGAAGGACTTCCCCGTCTGGACGATCTTCTCCAACAGCGGCAGGAGGTCGTTCATCGCGGAGACCTTCTTGTCCGTGATGATGATGTAGGGGTCCTCCAGGACCGCCTCCATCCTCTCCGAATCGGTCACGAAGTAGGGAGAGATATAGCCGCGGTCGAACTGCATCCCCTCCACGACCTCCAGGGTCGTCTCGGCGGACTTGCCCTCCTCGACCGTGATCACTCCCTCGTGGCCGACCTTCTCCATGGCCTGGGCGATGAGGTCCCCGATCACGCGGTCGTTGGCGGAGATGGTCGCGACCTGGGCTTTCTCCTCCCTGGTCTTGACCGGCTTGGAGAGCTTCTTGAGCTCCTTGACCACGATCTCGCAGGATTTGCGCATGCCTCTCTGGATGTGCTTGGCGTTGGCGCCCGCGGTGATGTTCTTGATTCCCTCGGCCAGGAGGGACTGGGTCAGAACGATCGCCGTGGTGGTGCCGTCGCCCGCGACGTCGGAGGTCTTGGAAGCGACCTCCCTGACGAGCTGGGCCCCCA
>CAYLZQ010000292.1:0-3594 GCA_964388045.1 uncultured Elusimicrobia bacterium
GCCGGTCTGGAACGGGATCGAGAGCGTCATCATTGAGTTCCTGCCCCAGGAGGAGGTCAGCGCCCTGGTCGAGAAGTGGGGCTTTTTCTCCAGGATACAGCCCGACCCAGGCATCGAGACCTCGCTTTTCCTTGAGCACGGGGCCGAGGCCCACAACCCCTTCCTCCTGGCCCTGTCCATGATCAAGCGTTTTTTCGCTCCCGGCGGTCCCTTCTGGCTGGGATTGCCGCTCCTGGCGACCGGGGGCGCGCTCTACGGCCTCTATCGTTTCCACAGCAGCGAGATGCGCCGGCTCCCGGCCCGAGTGGAGAAGGACAAGGACCTCTATTGGGCCTTCTCGGATTGGACCTCCCGTTCCGCCAGCGAGATCCTGGCTGAGGACGGGTGGAAACCTGAGGTCGAGTCCATCTATGCGAGGTCCCTCTGGGACCCGGCGGCCTCGGCGGAGCAGGGCAGGCCCAGGATCTTCTGGAACCTCGGGTATTTCTTCCTCCAGTGGAAGCCCCTTAGGGCCTTTCGGGCCTTCCTGGGAGGATCTCGGAGCCGCGGGACTTTCAAGGGGATGACGAAGCTCCTAGACGTCCTCACCCATGAGGCGGCGCACGTGGCCGAGGAGCCGGGCGAATGGACGGAGGACTCCGAGCACCGGGAAAGGCAGGCCAGGCTCCTGGGCCGAGCCTTGGAGCGCGAAGAGGAGCTGGCCCACCTCACCCAGGAGGTCCGCCATTCCTATCGCGGCCGCCCTGGCGATCTCCTGGGCCTCATGAGGGGCATGAGCTCCTACCCGGAGACCAGCCTCGAGCAAGAGCTTTGGCCGGGAGAGACCCTGGAGCCATTCCCTCTGAGGTCCCATCAGGAGGCCTTGGCTTCCTATGAGGAAGAAGGCGCCGGGATCCTGGGAGAGGCGCGCAGAAACCGCTTCGGGAGCTATGAGGCGGCCGGGGATCCTCTGGCTGAGGAGGCCAGGGCCGCCGCTGAGTCCCTGGCCCGGGCGGGCATGGACCCCGGCCTGCGCCGGATAGTTCTCTTGGGCGGGGAGCAGGAAGGGTTCGAATGGACCCATGACGGGACTCTCTTCGTCTCAGAGGCTGGAATCACCCGCGTCCTCCGGGAGTCCGGAAGTCAGGCCCTCACCCGGAGAGACGTCCTGATCCAGCTCCTCCTGCGCTACGCCCTGGGCCCGGGCCTGCCTAGGAACGCCCGTTTGAGCCCCCAGGAGCTCGAGGCAGCCGGCCTTTGGCCCGGCGGGCTCAAGGTGGATCTGGCGCTCAAGCAGGCCAAGAAGAATGCGCGGCGGATCCGGTGGGGCCTTGTCGGCTCCACCCTGGGGAAGATCCTGCTCTACGGCATCCTCGGTTATGCCTCTTTCCTCATGATCGGGGCCCTGAAGGACATGATCAACAGCGGCCTGATCGCGCTCATCCCCACCCCCAACCTCCTGGGCTGGACCCTTCTCGTCCTGCCCGCCCTGTGGCCCCTCATGAGATGGCTGCTGGGCAAATTCCAGACCGGCTTCGATAGCCTGGAGGCAAGGGGCCTGGCTCCTGGCCTTGAGAAGATGGCTCCCATCATGCGCGAGACCATAGGCAAGATGGCGGGCTGGGACCGGGAGGCTCCTGTCAAGGAAAACGGCAGGCGCAACTCCTCCATAAGAGCCACGGCCGGCTACGGCGCGGCGGCCTTCCTCGAGGAGTACCTCTTCCGCTATCTTCTTTTCCACGGCCTCGGCAGTTGGCTGGCCGCCTCTTTTGGGGTCTCTGCCCTGCTGGCCCTGCCCGCGGCCGCGCTTTTGAGCGCCTTGCTTTTCGCCCTGTTCCATTTCCCCAACTGGCGCGACCTGACTTTCAAACAGGCCCTGGGCCTGATCCTTTATTATGGCTCTGCCGGGCTCTTTTTCACGCTCCTCTACTGGGCCAGCGGCATCTGGATCGCGGCCTTCGTGCACTTCTATTACAACACCCATGACCTGAGCGGCGAGGAGGAAAGGCAAGACGATCAGGTCAAAAAGGACAAGACCTTGGAGGACGTCCCGGAGCAGGACCTCGCTGGCGAGCTGGCGGTCCTGCCGCCGCGCCAGGCCAAGACCGTGCTTGTGGGGGAGGGCCTCCAACAGCGCGTGGCCACCTTGATCGAGGCCGTTTCCCAGAGGCTCCCGGGATCCGAGAGACGCGCTGTCCTTGGGGAGCTGTCCCGGCTGGCTTTCATCGAGTCAGAGGCCGTCTCGGCCGGCTTTGAGGCGAGCGAGCCCGTGCTCGCCCTGAGGCGCGACTTGGCCGAAGGGCGAATCGACGGCCCCGGGTTCGGCAGGCTCTTGAATCGCTTCATCGAGGAGCTCCCGCCCCAGATGCTTAAGCCCGCCCTGGGCTATCTCTTGAAGCGCCTCGAGGCCCCCATCGCCGATTACCTGGAGAAGGCCCGGAAGCCTGACCTGCCCAGGGAGCTGGAGGCCTTCCGCGGGGGGCTGGAATCCGCGGTTTCCCGCTCCCTGGGGATTCCACTTTCCCTGCGCGTCTTCCAGGCCGAGGAGCTCATGCGCGTGGATTCGGGCTGGGGCTGGCCGCTCATCCAGTTTTCGGAGGAGGGAGCCACGGCCTGGCTGCCGGAAAGGATGCTCTATGCGCTCAAGGAGTCCGCTCAGCCCTGGGCCGAGCCTCTCGCGCGCCTCATCCTTGAGGCCCGCCGAGCGCCCGGAGCGCCTTTGGCGAGCGTGGGAGAGGAGCCTTTCGAGAAGCTGGGCAATGCCGTCGCGGCCGCTGCAGGAGAGATGGAAACGCACAAGCCCTGGCTGGCCAAATACAAATCCACCTTCCTCTGGAGCCTGCTCTCGGGCTACGTCGCGATCAGGCTCCTGCCGCTTGTGAAGCTCCTCATAGCCGCTCCCTCGGCCGGGTTCGCCCTGGCCTGGGCCAAGCTCGGCCTCTTCGCCGCCAACCTGGCCAGCCCAGCCTTCCTGGTCCCCTTCCTCGCGGCCCTGATCCTGGACTGGGGCACCAAGCTTTGGGTCAACCGCCTCCTGCCCCAGGTGGACCACCGCGAGTTTTACAAGGCGCGCTGGAGGGCTCTCGGGCCGGGCTGGCTCCGCTTCAGGATCACGAACGTTCTCCACTACGTCCATACCCCCCGCTTCCTCTTCACGGTCTTTCTGCCCATCGCCATGATATTCGGAGGCATAGACGCCAGCGCCAACCCTGTCTTCGCCGCAATCCTCATGGCCGGGGCCTTGGGCAATATGGGGGAAGTCATGCTCCGCCGGGGGGCTACGGATTGGATCCCGGTCGGGTTCGGAGTGGCCAACATAGCCGATTTCGCCATCGCCCTGGGGCTCCTGGGGCCTTTCCTCCTGGCCCTGCCCCAGCTTGCCCTGGGCCTGTTCATAGGAGGGATCGTTCATGCGATCGCAAGCCGCCGCCTGAAGGCCAGATCCTCAGGCAAGCCCGGCTTCCCCGCCCGATAAACGCCGGCTCTAGATGTCGCCGCGCAGGGAGAACAAGAGAGGGCCATATTATCCTAAAATAAGGTATGACCTGTAACTGCTCAGGCTCCTCAACCCCACCCCCACCCCCTCCCGTAGGGAGGGGAGAACTCGGCCCCCTC
>CAYLZQ010000293.1:0-3575 GCA_964388045.1 uncultured Elusimicrobia bacterium
GCCTCCCCTCCAGAGGCTCTCGGGCCGGTCGCCCGCTCCAGGCCCCAGGATGACTAGGTCCGCCAATTGACCCGGGAGGATTTGCCCCAACTCCGCTTCCCTTCCCACGGCGAAGGCCGAGCCGTAGGCGTAGGCCCTGGCCGAGGCGGCCAGGGTGATGGCCTGTTCCAGGTTCCAGCCTCCTTGAGGCTTTCCGCCTTGGTCCCTGCGCGTCACAGCCACGGCGAGCCCGGCCAGGGGGCTGAGCGCTCCTCCGTTCCAGTCCGAGCCGAAGGCGAGGACAGCCCCTGCCGCCAGGAGATCCCTCAGGACGAAGCTTCGGCGCGCCCTTTGGGAATCGAGCGCGCTCGACCAGCCGGCCTGCTCGGGCCTGGCTCCGCGGGGCATGGAGAGGGGCTGCACCGAAGCCGCCACGCCCAGGCGGGCGAAGCGCGGCAGGTCCTGGGGATGGATGAGATGGGCATGCTCGACGCGGTGCCTCAGGGGAGGAGCCCTCGGGGAGCGGCGGCTTGCCTCCTCGAAACAGTCCAGGGCGAGCCTGACGGCAGCGTCCCCCGCGGCGTGGAGGGCAACGGGAAATCCGTGCCGGTGGGCCTCGGACACCAGGGCCTTAAGTTCTTCCGGCTTGAGGCGAGGCCTTCCTTTTGAGCCTTTCCGGTCAGGTTCAAGGAGAAAGGCTGTCCGGGAGTGGATGTCTCCGTCCACGAAGCCCTTGAGCCCCCCGAACCTGAGCCAGGGGCCCCGGAGCCTTTTCCTGAGGCGCTCGTAGAAGGGGAAGTCGCGGCCCAGGGGAAGGTAGACGGTCACGCGCAGGGTGAGCCTTCCTTGGGAGAGGAGCTCCTCCAAGAGCTTCACCTCCTCCGCGTCCCTGCAGAAGCTCACCAGGGAGGTGTGCCCGGCCGAGAGAAAGGCGGCCAGGGCCTGCTCCAGGACCCTGAGCTGGAGGTCCCTGCCGGGCTCTGGGAGGACCCTTGCCACGAGCCTGGCCGCGCTTCCTTTCAGGATCCCCCGCGGGGTCTTGCCGTCTTCCTCGCGCAGGATGCGGCCTCCTGGCGGGTCAGGGGTCCGGGGGCCTATGCCTGAGAGTTCCAGGGCCTTGGTGTTGACCCAGAGGGAGAGGCCGTCAGCGCTTCTCAAGGCCACGGGCCGATCCGGCAGGACTCGGTCAAGGTCCCTGCGGGAGGGGAGGTTTGCATCCTTCCAGCCGCTGCCCTCGATCCAGGCCTGTGAAGAGGCTTTGTCGGCAATTCCCGGATGGGTTTTTCCGTAGCGGCGCAGGGCCTCGAGGAGTCCCTGAAGATCCTCCTGCCCGCTTAGGTCGAGCCGGCTTCTCGCAAGCCCGCCGTCCAGGAGATGGGCGTGGCTGTCGTGAAAGCCAGGAAGCAGGAGCCCTCCCCGGGCGTCCAGGACCCTGGAAGAGGCCTTCAGGCGCAGGCTCTCCTCTGGTCCTACCTCGGCTATCCTGTTTTCCTTTATAAAGACGGCGAAGAGGCCTGGCCTGCCAATCAAGCGCGCGCGCACGACCAGTAACTCAGCAGCCGCGGGGAGGTGCAGAATTGCGAGGTCTAAGGCCAGGAGAGCCCGAAGTCCCCGCTTCATGCTTCTGGAATGCTAACAGGCTCTCCGTGTTGCTGTCAAGGAGTCCGATTTTTGCTATATTTGGCGGATGCTGCTGACGGTAGGAGCCAGGCACCCTGAGGTCCTATGAGCCAAGCCAACGCGCCCAAGACCATTCTCATCGTGGACGACAACGAGGCCACCAATGACATGATGCAAGAGCTGCTGCGCACCCACGGCCTGCGCCCCCTCTCGGCCTTCGACGCTGTCCAGGGCGTGATCATGGCGCGCCGCGACCGTCCTGATCTGATCATCCTCGATTTCGAGATGCCGGGGGGAAGCGGGGCTACGATGTATACCTCCCTGAGGAAATTCCCGGAGACCTTCCAGACCCCCATCATCTTCGTGACCGGCTCGATCAAGGTCGAGGAGTTGCGCCAGATCATCCGCATGGATTCCAGGACCCGCTACCTGCCAAAGCCGATAAAATTCAACGACCTGCTCAGGCTCATGGACCAGATGATCTCTCCGGAGTCTCAGGAAAGGGCCCAGGAGCCGGGAGAGACCCTGGATCTGGACTAAGAGCCTATCCCAAGGACCGCCAGGGCTCATGCCGAGGCTGGGCTCCCTGCGGAGGGCTCTGCGGCGGATGGGCTACGAGAGCCCGGAGCTCCATCTGACCCGGATCCTCGAGCTGGATGTCCCCTTCAAGCCCTATTCCTTGGAGGGAGGCCTCCTGAGGCCCAGGGTCCCGGCCTTTTCGCGCTTGGCCGCGGCGCGCCCCGAGCAGGCTCCCATCTGCGCCCGGCTCTACCGCCGGATGAGGGCTCACTGGATGAGGGTGGGCCTGGGCAGGAACGCCAGGCTTCTGCGCGCCCTTGAGGATGTCGTCACCCGCAGCCCCGAGGCCTGGGAGCCCCATGCCCTGGCGGGACGGGTCAAGCAGTTCTCAGGCCGCCTTGAGGAGGCCTTGGGGGATTTCCGGAGGGCTATGCGCTTGAACCCTTGGGCCGGGGGCCGCGCCTGGATTGGGGAGGCCTGGGTTCAGTTGGGGGACTTCCGCCGGGGGGCCTCCGAGCTCAGCGAGGCCTTGCGCCTCCTTCCCGAGGCACCCTGGGTCTGGGCCTGGCGCGCCGCGGCCCGGGAATGGCTGGGGCAGAGGGCTCAAGCCCGGCGGGACCTTGAACGCGCCGCGGAGCTTGCGCCTTCCTGCGCGGAGATCCAGGTCCTGCGCGGCAAGGACGGGGACCTCGAGGCCCTGGACCGGGCGGTTCGCCTTGACCCCTCCTGCGTATGGGCCTGGATCCTACGCGCCCACCACCGCTACCTGCGCGGCGACTACGCGGGGTCGCTGGGGGATTTCACCCGGGTCCTCAGCCTGGATCCGAGATCTCCGTGGGCCTACGTGATGAGGTCCTGGGCCAGGCGCCGTCTCAAGGATTTCCGCGGAGCCGAGAGCGACATGGCCCAGGCGATCCGCCTGGAGCCAGGCTGCGTCGTCGGCTTCATGGAGGAGGTTGGCCGGCGCGGGTGCCTGCTCTATCACCCCTTCGGAGCCCCCACGGAGTGGATAGCCCTCCAGACCCGCATCCTCAAGAGGGAGATTCTCCGCGATCCGCGCAATCCCTGGACCTACGCCATTCTTTCCGACTACCGCTCCTCCTATGAGTTCGCCCTGGAGGATATCCGGCGGGGGCTGGAGGCGGACCCCGACTGCGCCCTCCTCCATGCCTTTCTGGCGAGGGCCACCGGGGTCCTGGGCCGCAAGCGCATCCCGGCCATGCTGAGGGCCATGGACACCGCCCTCCGGCTGGATCCAGCCATGGGGTGGCTCTACGCCTGGAGGGCTGAGGTCCTCAAGCGCGCCGGCAGGCCCCGCGAGTCCCTCTCGGACCTCTCGAGGGCTCTTCGGATCGCTCCGATCTACCCGATCAACTTCTGCTGGCGCGGAGGCAACCGCCGCGTCCTGGGAGACCTCCAGGGGGCCCTGAGGGACCAGGATCGGGCGCTGGACCTCA
>CAYLZQ010000294.1:0-3573 GCA_964388045.1 uncultured Elusimicrobia bacterium
CGTTCAGGCCCCCTTGAGGAGCCTCCTGGGAACGACGGGCACAACCCTACGTGCGACAGCTACGCAGCGGGGACAATGGATGAGGCCGCCAACAGCCCACCCCCGCTGCCCAACCAGCCACCCCTGGGTCACCTGATAGTTAGGAACCCAACCCTACTGCCCAGCCCGGGAAAAACGCCGAGACCGAAGTCATACACCCCGATGGGGGCGACTGTATTTTCGGGACGATTCGCGGTGTTGGGGCTGGTGCCGGAGGCAGCTACCGAGGCCTACGAGGTCCGAGATTCACGTCATGCGCCCGAGGGCTTCTTGCTCGTGCGCCTCTCCTCAAGCCGGGACGTCTACCTGGAGCACAGGGAGCTTTTCGTGCGCTTCCTGAAGTCCTTCAAGCCCCTGTAGGCGCGCCAGCAGCCAGTCCGAGACCCTGCGCGAGAGCCACTCGCGGCGGTCCAGGAAGTCGTGGCCGGCGCCCGCAGCCTTGAGCAGCCTCCTTGGCCCCCTGGCCTCCCTAAAGAGCCGCTCAGAGACCGAGACCGGCACGACCTCGTCCGCCTCCCCGTGGACCAGGAGCAGGGGGCAGGGCAGGCTCTTGACGCTCTGGTGAGGGTCGTAGAGGCTCATGGAGCGCACGAAGTCCCGGAAGAGGGAAGCCGCGGATCTCACGCTTAAGGGAGAGCAGAGGCGGGCGATCTCGCCTCTCGTTTTCTGCCGCACCATCTCCGGCCCGCCCACCGGGGCGATGGCGGCGGCTGCCTTCAAGGAGGGCTCCAGCGCGGCTAGGTTGATCGCGGCCCAGCCCCCCATGCTGAAGCCCAGGACCCCCAGCCTTCCGGGATCCACGAAGGGCCGGGAGCGCAGGAAGAGCAGAGCGGCCCTGGCCTGTGGGACCAAGCCCGAGAAGGAGTAGAAGCCCTGGCTTCCCCAGGCCCCGCTGAAATGGAGGGCGAAGCTCGCAACCCCCCTGGCCAGGAGCCTCCTCTGTATGTCCACGTTCTTCTCAGCCCCTGGAAAGCCGTGCAGGAACAGGACCCCGGGGAAGCTCCTTCCCGCCGGCCCCTCGGGGCGGTTCAAGACCCCGACCATCTTGAGTTCGCGGTAGCGGAAAGTCGCGGCTCCGCTGTGGAGGCTGGGCATTGTGGGAGATTATGGCAAATTGGGGGAGGCTATCCCCCGACCCTCTTGACCTTGTAGCCCTGAGCCTTAAACTCAGCCTCCAGGAAGTCGCGGCGGTCTCCCTGGAGCTCCAAGGCCCCTTCCTTGAGCGTGCCGCCGCAGCCCAGGCGCTTCTTCAAATCCCTGAGGAGCTCCGCCTTAAGGGTGGGATGCATGACGAGCCTCTCCACTCGGGTGACCCCGCTTCCCTTGGCTGCCCGCATGAAGGAAAGCCTCAGGGGCTCCGGCTGGCGCCTCTTGAGCTCCCGGGGATCCGCGCAGCAGCAGGGGGAGCGGCGGCAGGCCGGGCAGAAGGCGGGATCAGTCGAATAGGCGATCCGGTCTTCCACTCCCTAGGCTTTCCCGGACCGAGGCTGGCGGGTCAGGACCAAGGCCGCGGCCATGGCGGCCAGGGTGGCCGCCACGGTCCAGGTCAGCAGAGGCATCACGGCAATGCCAAGGATGCTGCCAGCGCTGATCACCGCGAAGGGAAGCAGGCTCAGGCCCACGCTCACGCTGTTGAGCACGGCGATCACCCGAGGATGACGCTCGGGCTTGAGGCGGCTCAGGTAGGAGGACATCCACCGGGTGCGGTTGACAGTGACCAGGGCTCCCAGGACTGCCGCTGCCGCAAGGCCCAGGAAGCTCCAGCCCGCCATCCCTGTCCAAAGGTAGATCCCTGCTCCCAGGACCCCAAGGCCGAACCAGGCCTTGAGCGGGACCTTGTCGAAAACCGAGACAAGCCGCTTGAAGAAGCCGGCCAGCCCCTTCCCACGGTCCCCGGCCTTCTCGTCCCGAGGGGCCTGGGAAGCCGCGTCCAGGGAGGCCAGCAGGGCCGGGACCCCGGCGATCAGGCTGATGACCAGGCTTCCGGAGTCGTAGGAGCCCATGGCCCTGTCGGTCATGAACTGGTTGGCGAAGGTGTTGAGGGCGAAGACCCCTGCGAAGAGGGAGTAGAAGGAGAAGTGGAGGAAGGTCGAGGCCACATACGGGATGTATTCCCGCAGGGGCAGCCTCTCCTCCGTCCCTTTCTTTTGGGAGGGCTCCTCCCCCTTCTTCTCCTGCCGGGCCTCCTCCTGCTCCGCCATCCTGATCTTCCTGAAGAAGAACAGGCTTGTGAGCATGAGGCCGCCGATGATGCCGAGCGCCAAGTCCGCGCCCAGCCAGTCCCTGATGTAGGGGCTGAGGCCGAAGGCCATGGTCAGGGCGAAGGCCTCGACTGCCGCCATCCAGATGAAGCCGGCGGTCTCCAGCTTCTTCTTGTCCTGGCCTATGAGCAGGGCCATGATCTGGCTCTCCGCCATTCCGCGCGTGGCCCCGTAGATGAAGCCCTGCACGGCTTGGGAGGCCAGGTAGTAGCCCAGGAAGGCTGGGCTGGTGACCCCTAGAAGGCCTCCCGCCACGGGCAAAGAGAGGATGAGGAGGCCCTGGATGGCCGTGGTCGCCATGTAGATCTTCTTGGCGTCGAATCTCTTGACCCATTTGGCCCCGAGCAGGGCTCCGGGGATGATGAAGACGAGCCTGATCGCCTGGGAGAGTATGCCCCAGACCAGGCCGAAGTTCTTGATCCCGTAGACCGCCGTGACTATGGCTATCCCCTCCTGGGCCATGGCGAGCAGGCTGCTTCCCCAGAGGAAGCTCTTGAATGAGGCTGGAAGCTTGCGGAAGGCCGACCAGAGCTTGGCCCCAAGGTCCCTCCAGGTCCTGAGCTCCCTCTGCTCGGGGGAAAGCAGGGCGTTCATGTCCACGCGGACATGGGTGTAGTCTCCCCTCTGCTCGACCACGGTCCCGTCCGCCTTGCGGATGCGCAGCTTGATCGCGCGCAGGGCAGCCAGGGCTTTCCCCATCGCCTCCTGGTAGGTCGCGCCAATGACCGAAAGAGAGGCCACGTAGTCGAACATGTCGTCGGGAGCCGCCAGGACCCTGTCTCCGGGCTTCTTGTAGGTCTCGATCCACTCGATCCCTGGAAGCCTTTCCGCCTTCTCGATGCCCTCCAGGGCCTCGATGACACCGCTCGCCTTCGGGATCACGAAGCGACCCTCGACCACCACCCCGCGGCTTCCCGCAGGCTCCACTGGAAGGCCGAAGAGGGAGAAGATGCCCTGCTCGATCAAGCTGACGCCGCTGGCCGTCTTCATCCACTTCCAGACCGAAGCCCCTCCCATGCGGGCGTTGACCTCCAGCAGGCGCGGGCCCTCAGGGGTCACTATCATCTCCACGTGCATGTTGCCTGTCGTCAGCCCAAGGGCGCGCACGAACTTGCTCGCCGCCTCGGCAAGGGACTTCTGGACCCACTCCGGGAGCCGGGAGGGAAGGGTCAGGCCCTTCTCAACGGCGTAGGGCTGCTCCATGGGGGGGTTGTCGAAGACGTACCAGAGCTTGACCTCCCCGCCCTGGATCACGAGCTCCACGTCCACCTCC
>CAYLZQ010000295.1:0-3558 GCA_964388045.1 uncultured Elusimicrobia bacterium
CCCGGATCATCCGGATTCCTGGGCGACGAGGGGCAGGCTCAGGGCCGAGGCCGGCCTGGGCCGAGAGGCCTTGGCTGACCTTACGCGCGGCCTCCAGGTCTCCGGCTCCTGCGGATCTCCTAGAGCCCTGGGCTGGCGGGGCTGGGCTCTTTTGCGCCTGGGGGCGCACGAGCGGGCTGAGGCTGACTTGAGAGAAGCCCTCGAGCTTTCGCCAAAGGACAGGCGCTTGAGGGCCTGGCTGGGCCTTGCCCTCCTGCGCCTGGGCCGAGAGGAGCAGGCCCTCTCTGAGTTCGAGAGTTCCCTGGACAGGCCTGAGCCTGCCCTTGCCCCGGTCTTCCTGGAGAGGGGGGAGCTCCATGTCCGACTTGGACGGATCCCGGCGGCCCAAAGCGATTTCAGGATGGCCTTCATGCTCGCTCCCCGTTCGCCCGAGGGGCTCAAGGCCAGGGACAGGCTGGGGAGCTTGGCATGAGCCGGTTGGCCGCAGCGGAGGATCTGGTAAGAAGGGGGGATTTCGAGGCGGCAGGCCGCCTGCTTGGAGCCTCCCTCGGCCTTGAGGAGCTTCTGCGCAACGCCCCGGCCCATGATCTCCTCTACTCCACTCCAGCCCGCGGCCGCAGAATCCCGGAGACTCTCCTTCGCAGGTGGAAGAGAGCGGCCGGGAGGCGCGGCTCAGGGGAGCTCTGGGCCCTGGTGGGAGCCGCCCAGGTCGCGGCCGGAGAGGGGCGCAAAGCCGAGGCAACCCTCTCTCTCGCCCTGGGGCTTTTGCCAGGCCTTCTCCCGGCTCGGCTACTGCGCGCTGCCGCGATCCTTCACTCGGCCTGCATGGAGCCTGACAACTCGAGAAGGAGGCTCTGCCTCAAGGACCTGGACGCTGTGCTGGCTCAAGATCCCTCCGACACCAGAGCCCTGCGCCTGCGGGCCGAGGTCAAGAACGACCTTGAGGATTTCGAGGGGGCCCGGGAGGATCTGGAGCGCGCCATCGCCCTTGAGCCTGGAAACGGCTGGGCGCGCGCGGAGCTGGCGGACCTCCTCTGCGACTCGGGGCGTTTCTCCGAGGCCTGGCCCCTCATCGAGTCCTTGCGGCGGCAGAGCCGCGGCCAGCCCGTGAGGCCCTCGCGTACCTCCAGCATCGGGCCTCAGGACGGCCGCTGCCGCGGCCAGCCCGTGAGGCCCTCGCGTACTTCCATCATCGGGCCTCAGGACGGCCGCTGCCGCGGCCAGGGCTGGTACTGGGCCTTGAGGGGAAGGGCCCTGGCCACCTCCGGGAGGGCTGCCGAGGGGCTTAAGGCCCTTTCCAGAGCCGTGAGGCTTTCACCCAGGATGGCCTCGGCCGTGGCCTGGAGGGGGGAGGCTTTCCGGGTCCTGGGCCGCTTTCGCAGGGCCCTGGCTGACTTTGACCGGGCGATCCGCATGGATCCTGGCTTCGTCTACGCCTACGAGTGGAGGGGGCGCCTCCTGCTCATGCTCGGCCGCCCGGCCGAGGCCCTGAGGGACTTAAACATCCTGGTCCGGAAAAACCCCAGGCATCGCTACGGCCCTGCCCTGCGCGGGGAGGCTCTCTTCAAGCTGGGCCGCTACCGGGAGGCTTTCCGGGAGTTCGAAAAGGTCAGGCCCCTGGACCCGCGCCGGACCTGGAATCCGGCAGCGCTGGAAGGGAGGATGACCACGCGTGCGGAGAGGGAGGCGGCCTTCTGGTCCGACCTGGAGAGGGCCAAGAGCCTTTCCCCGAGAGATCCCTTCCTCTGGTTTTTTTCCAGCCGCTTGAAGAGCGACCTGGGCCGCAGGGATGAGGGCCTGGAAGAACTCAAGCGGGCGGTCGCCTTCGCCGGAGCTCGCCTGCGCGGCGAGGCCCTGGCTGAACTGGAGCGCGTCCTGAGGCCCGATACTGAAAATGCGTTAGGGCCTCACGGGCTGGCCGCGCCGAGGATTCCGGCATGAGCCTGGCGGTCCGGATGCTCGATGTCTTCCTTAATTATGCCTGCCAGGCCAAGTGCCCCTTCTGCTACAACCCGAAGCTCACTCCGGAGCTCGTGCGCTGGAGGCTTCCACTGCAAGCCCTGGCAGGCCGCCTCCTGGAGGGCTTCCAACAGGGCTTTCGCGGGGTGACCTTCTCGGGAGGGGAGGTGACCCTGCTCAGGGACCTGCCCAGGATACTCAGGCTCGCGCGCCGGGCGGGCTTCGGGGAGATCGGCATCATCTCAAACGGCCTGCGCCTCTCCGAAACGGATTATGCCCGGGAGCTCTCGGAGGCGGGGCTCTCCTTCTGCTGCCTCTCGGTCCACGGGGACAGTCCCCGGCTCCACGACCGGATGGTGGCCCTGCCAGGGGCCTTCGTCAAAGTCCTGGCAGCCCTTGAGAACCTGAGGGGCCTGGGACTCGGGATCGTTCTCAACTTCGTGCTCACGGCCGAGAACTTCCGATCGGCCCCTGACTTCGTGGAACGCTTCGCGGGCCTTCCCGGGGTCCTGGAGATCCAGCTCTACTTTCCCCATTACGACGGCCTGATGGCCTTGCACGCGGATGCCTTGAAGCTCAGGATCTCGGAGGCTGAGCCTGTCCTGCGCGAGGCCTTCGCTCGGGCCCGAAGCCTGGGAGCAGAGGAAAGGCTCTGGGTCTATAACGCCTCCCCCTGCGCCCTTCCCGGTCTTTCCTCGCGCCTGCGCAACTGGGAGCGAGAGGAGGAAAGCCTCCTGGTCGACCCGCAAGGCATGAGCGGGGGAGCTTTCTTGAGCGAGCGCAGGGAGCGCACCAAGAACGGCTCCTGCTCCCGCTGCAGCCTGGATGAGCGCTGCCTGGGCTTTGAGCGCGGCTATGTGGATCATTTCGGGGCTTCGGAGATGAGGCCGGTTTCATGAGAGGCCCTTGGCTCTGGGCCCTGCGGGCGAGCGAGCTGCTTGCCTCCGGAGAGCCCAAGCGCGCTTCTCCCTGGATCAACCGTTGCCTCCGCTCAGGTTTCTCCTGGGCCCTGCTCCTGCGCGCCAGGGCCAAGCACGCCCTTGGCCGCCAGGACTTGGCCGAGGCCGACGTCACCAGAGCCTTCGACCAAGACCCTCAGTGCGCCTGGATCTTCGGGCTTTCCCTTGGCCCCTTGCAGATCCTTCCTGGGGAGGCCGGCA
This sequence comes from uncultured Elusimicrobia bacterium, assembly GCA_964388045.1. GTDB lineage: Bacteria > Elusimicrobiota > Elusimicrobia > UBA1565 > UBA9628 > CAYLZQ01. The sequence continues at coordinate 3,120 of CAYLZQ010000295.1, forward strand.
GACTCTGCCTCATGAACCGCTCCTTCAGCCAGGATCCTGGCTGCTATCCTGTGCGGGCCTTCCTTGGAAAGCTCAAGGTCATGGCAGGCAGAAAGGCCGATGGGCTCGCGGACCTGGACTGGGCCGTGGCCGCAGCCCCTGGCCGGGCCTACCTTTACTCCTGGAGAGCCGAGGCCAGGCGCCGCTGCGGGGACCTTGAGGGCGCTCAAAGCGATTTGAGGCGCAGCCTGGCCCTGGATCCCGGACAGGCCTTGGCCTACGCGACCAGAGCCGCCCTCCGGCGCTCGCAGGGCAGGCCAGAGAAGGCCCTTGCGGACGCTGCCCTGGCCTCAAGGCTTTCGCGCGCCTACGAGATGGCCCCTTTGGAGGCGGCTCGGGCCTGCTGGCAGATGGGAGAGCTTCGGGGGACACTGCTATGGCTTGAGAGGGCCTTGCGCCG
>CAYLZQ010000296.1:0-3487 GCA_964388045.1 uncultured Elusimicrobia bacterium
CCTCGGAAAAGGGCATGGGGGAGAGGTCCGAGGCCGCCCCCGGCCACGAGGAGGCCTGGAAGCAGACGCGGCAGAAAAGTGTCAAGAGGAGCTTGAGCCCTTTGACTAGGAAGGCCAGCAAAGGACCTTCCATGACAAAGGAAAGCCCCCAGAGGGAGAAACCCAAGGCCATGATCGCACCTGAACCGGGGACAAGGACCAGATTGGCGGCGGCCCCGAGGAGAGAGCCCCGGCCGAAGATGTTGGCGAAGAGAGGCCAGAGCATGAGCTGGACCACGGCTGTCACGGCCGCCACCGCTGCCAGGCGCCCAAGCCAGGCAGGCCAGGGCCTGAGCGCGCGATTGAGGCTCGGCATGGCGAGCAGCAGCCCAGCCATGGCCAGATAGGTCATCTGAAAGCCAGCGGAGAAGAGGGCCCGCGGGTCCAGGATGAGGATCGCCAGGGCTGAGAGGACGGTGGCCTGGAAGGCTCCCGATTCACGGCCCCGGAGGAATCCGGCCTGCAGGGCCATGCCTCCCAGAAAGGCCCTGGCATAAGGCGGGTCAGTCCCGACCATGAGGGTATAGAACCCCCCAAGGAGCCCGGAGAAAACAAAGCCGCCGGTCCGGCCCCCCAGGCGCAAGGCAACCCAGGCCGCAGCCATGATCACGAAAGCGACCTTGGCCCCGGAGGGGACCAGGAGGTGCATGACCCCGGCGTCCTGGATGGCGCGGTTCACGTCCCTTCTCAAGGGGCCCTTGTAGCCGAGGGCCAAGCCGGTCATCAATCTGGCCTCCTCCTGGCTGAGCAAACGCTTGAAGCAATTCTCCAGGGAACGGCGGGCTGACTCGGCCCAGAAAAAAGGAAGCCAGGGCCAGGGGATGGGCTTAGGCAGGATCCTCAGGCTTTCGGCTTTCAGGATCCAGCCCACTCCGCGATCCCAGAGGAAGGCCCTCTCGTCGAACTCCCCCGGGTTTCGGCTGGGCCTGGGCAGCCTCAGCTCTCCGGAGAGGAGGAGCCTCTGCCCTGGCCTGATCCTTTCGTTTTCCGGCAAGCCCCTCGGCAAATAGACCAGGACCTTCTGCCTCACCGGCTTGTCCGCGAATCTCATGGCCCTGAGGAACACCTTTTGGCCCCTGTGATCCTCCCTCAGGGGCGAGGCCGCCACTCCTTCCACGCCCAGGAAGGGATGGAAACGCAATGGAAGAATCTCCCGCTGCGGCTTGATCTCGAAGAAACCCCGGGAATGGAGGAGCGCCAGGACCAGGATGTAAAGGACCAGGACCAGGAAGAGCGGACGGCGCAGGTAGCAGAGGGGCATTTTTATGCACGACCTGAGTTATAATACGATCGGAGGCCTCTTTTTGTTCCCTCGTTCGGCGCGCTCGACTGCTTGACCCTCAAGAGCCAAAAGTCGAATAATGCCCGGATGGACCTCGCCGTGGGGCTCATGTCCGGGACCTCGGCCGACGGGGTCACGGCAGCCCTGGTGGGCTTCTCAGAAAGGTCGGTCAAGGTCCTCAGGCACAGGACCTTCCCCTACCCGCGCGGCCTTAGGGAGCGCGTGCTGGGCGCGCGGGAACTCAAGGCCGCCGAGCTCTCGCGCCTCAACTTCGAGCTGGGAGAGGTCTTCGCCCGGGCCGCCTTGAGGATCTCGCGGGGCCTGCGGCCGCGCGTGATCGGCTCCCACGGCCAGACTCTCTGGCACGGGCCCGGGGAAAATCCTCCCAATACCCTCCAGCTTGCCGAGCCCTCTGTGATCGCGGAGCGCTCCGGGGCCTGCGTGGTCGCGGACTTCAGGCCGCGGGACATGGCCGCTGGAGGTCAGGGCGCTCCCCTCATGCCCGCCTTCGACGAGTTCCTCCTCTCCCAAGGGCCCCTGCGCGCGGCGCAAAACATTGGGGGGATCGCCAACGTCTCCTTCGCGGGCCTGGGCAGGCTCTGGGGCGCCTTCGACACCGGCCCTGGGAACTGCCTCATGGACTTGGCCGTCAGCCTCGCGACGAAAGGCCGGGCGCGGATGGACAAGGACGGCAGGCTGGCAAGGCGCGGAAGGCCTGACCTCGGCAGGCTCAGGCTGATGCTGGCCCATCCCTACTTCCGAAAGGCCCCGCCGAAATCACTGGACCGGAACTCCTTCGGTGAGGCCTTCCTGCGCCGGCATTTCCGGGTGACCCGGAAGAGCCTCCCGAACACGCTGGCCACCCTGGCCCTTTTCACGGCCAGGACGATCGCGGACTCCCTGTCCAGATTCGCGCCCAAGGCTCGGCCCTTGAGAGAGGTGGTCGTCAGCGGAGGAGGCGCGAAGAACCCCGCGCTCATGCGCCATTTGCGGGAGTTGCTAAAGCCGGCTCCGCTCGTCCTCTCCGACCGCTACGGCATCCCCGTCATGGCCAAGGAGGCCGCCTGCTTCGCGTGGCTGGCCTGGCGCGCCGCGAGAGGAGAGGCCAACAACTGTCCTCGGGCGACCGGCGCCTCCGGCCGCCGCATAATCGGCAAGATCATCCCAGGGAGGTTCCATGAGAATTCCGGCAAAGGTCAGGGAGAGGATGAAGGCCTATTCCCCATTCGCTCAGGCCGTCTGGAAGGCCTGCGCTGAGATCCCCAAGGGCCAGGTGCGCACCTACTCCTGGATCGCCAGGCGCGTTGGAAAGCCGGGGGCGGCCAGGGCCGTGGGCCAGGCCCTGGCCAAAAATCCATTCGCGCCCCTCATCCCCTGCCACCGGGTGGTGGGAGCAGACGGAAGCCTCACTGGATTCTCAGGCCCTGGAGGGGTCCGGGCCAAGCTGCGGATGCTCAAGCGGGAAGGCGCGCGAATTGCTGCTTGAAACCTCCCGGGAGAAGGCTCCCGGCGGGAATTTAAGGCGGTTTTTCTTGAACCTCTTACTTCAACTTCAGGGACGGCAGGAACGGCGACTCCGGCCTGGGCGTCACGGTTTGCCTTAGGGGATCCGCGATCAAATCCAGCCTTTCCATGACCAGTTGCCCCAAAAGGGGCTCGCATTGAGGCGGCCCTATGAGGCAATCAGTCTCCCAATGCCGGCCGGCCACCGAAACCCGGAGGGTCCCGGCAATGCCCAATTCCACCTTCTGCTCGTTGGCCAAGGTCACGATGGCCTTGTCTTTCTTCTCAAGCCCCAGGCCCTCGACCAGATCCTCGGACAAGAGCATCATCACCGCTCCCGTGTCCGCTACGGCCTCCACCCGGGCCGACCTCACTTTCTTCCTGCCCAGCTTGCCAATTTTCTTCAGAAGCAGATCCTCGTAGTTCTCCAAAAAAACCCCGACCCGGATCTCGCCCATGTCGCCCTCCCCGCGACGGCCTCGGGAGGCCCCAGCCTTCCTCCCTACCGGATCCCATATCACCTGGATGGAAAGAGGACCGTGACGCTGGTGGTCAACGATGCCGCGGACCTGCGCGTAAGGAACCTGGTGGCGCGGGTTGATCGAACGCAGGGTGCGAACGGGGAGGCTTGGAATTTGAAGGATGAGAATGGCCAATACGTGC
>CAYLZQ010000297.1:0-3483 GCA_964388045.1 uncultured Elusimicrobia bacterium
CAGTCGTCCGGCGGCGCTTCGATGAGGAACCGGCGGATCCTCGCCATGTACTCCTGGTGATAGGGGCTGTCGATGTGGCCTATGCCCTCGTAGCCGCCGCCCTTGGCATTGAGTCCATCCAGAGCGCCCTCAAGGTCGTCCAGCATGGACTCGTAATTCCCGAGGTCGTCGCTGTCCAGGGCGACGCGGGGGTCGGCCTTCAGCATCTCGTGAAGATAGAGGTGCCCGACGATGTAGGCTTCGTACTCATGCTCCAGGTTCTCTGAGAACTGGCCTGGGGAGAAGATCGAGCGGCGATGCTGGTTGGCGTGCAGGAGCTCATGGACCAGGGTGAATTGGGCCTCGCGGGCGTATTGCCTCTGGAGCTTGGGGTTGCCGGCGAAGTCCTCCACGCTCCAGCCCCGCTCCGTGATCTTCCTTTTCGAGAGGTAGATGGCGTCTAATTTCGGGTTGTAGAAGGCCAGGGTCTCTCCCATGCGCTTGTCTCCAGGCTCTCCCAGGTCCCCGACGAAGAAGTCAGGCAGCCGGATCGCGCCAGAGCGGTCCCTTTGATGCTCCAGGATTTCCCGGCCGACCGGATTCCTTGACAGGAGACTGATGATCTCTTCCTGAAGGGCGGTTCCCCGGACCCGGCGCAGATTGAGCCTTGGGGCGACGATCCTGGAGCCCTTCTCGATCAGGGGAGCTTTCAAGAGCTGGGGGGCCAAGCCCAGGGAGAGCCCGAGGGCCAGGCCTATGGCCGCGGCCCGCGCGCGTCCGCGCGGAGGGGTCGCCTGTTTCTCTGGCACCCTGCCCTTGAGGCGCAGGAAATGGATGAGGCGGGCCAGGATGAGCGACCCTAAGGCAATCGTGGGCAGGGCCATGGCAGCCGGGAGGATCAGGAAGAAGACCGGCTGGAGGGGCTGGGTGCCGTAGAGGGCCGGAGCTGAGACGGCTGCGATGATCCCAAGCCCCAGGCTGTTCCAGAACCACTTCTCAGCCTTGGACTGTGGGCCTATGGCCTTGAGGAATCTGCCGATGGGCTTAAGGAACTTCTTGATGAAACCAGGCTTGTCGGGCTGGGCGGTTCCTTGAGGCGGTCGAGGGGGCTCCTTGGGCGCCGCGGCCTTAGAGCCGGCCTCATCCTGGGCAGCGGGCTGGAGCTTTGGGAGAAGGAGTCCCCCTGGAGAGGTCTCGAAGGAGTCCGCTGCCGTTGCCAGGACTTCGTCCTGTCTTTCATCAGAACCGGAGAAAATCCGGTCCAGCTCGCGCAGGAGCAGGTCGAGGTTGCCGGCCTCTGCCGCGGCGAGTTCTTTCCGGGCCTTGGCGAGCTGGGCCAGGGCTTCCGGGAGGTTCTGAAGGGAGAGGCCTGTTGATTCCAGAAGGGAGACGTTGTCAGGACCCAGGGTCAGGGCCAGGTGCTCTTGCTGGGATTTAAGGCTTGCGGGCTCGGCGAGCAAAAGGATCGCTGCCTGGGCCGCCTGCCGCTCTGGGATGAGGAGAGGCTCCGTGGATGGGAGGAGGGCCAGCTTTCGCAGCATCGTGATCCCGTCCGCGGGCGGGAGCGCGATGAAACGCGCGATCTGGGATCTTAAGACCCCTTGGAAAAGGACGTGCTTGGCATGGGCCCCGGCCTGGGAGGGCCCGGAAGCCAGGAGGCCCGCCTGAAGCGGGGTTTCCCCGAGGATCAGGGTAAAACTTAAGGCGCAAGCCAAGGCGCGGCTCATTAGGCTTATGATAGGAGAAACGAGCTGAAGCTGTCAGGCCTTTTTGGGGAAGGGGCACGGATTCTTTGGACCCAGGCTGGGGCAGGCCTTAAGACCCATGAGTCTGTTTTTCAGTTCCAAATTGTTATATTAGGGGGCACAAGCGGACAGGAGGAGAACGGCCTATGGGACGCGCCCTCTGGGTTCTGGCTTTAACAGCCTTTGCCGCCTTCGGCCCTCAGCTTTCCGGCGCTAAGGAACTCCTTAGCGATCCGATTTCCCAAGCCTTCAGCTCGGCCCGGGAGACGGCTGCCCAGGCAGCCCTGGGCCTCCAGGGGAGGCCCAGGAGGGCTTCCGCGGTCCTGCGCGTCTTGACCTATAACATCAACGGGGTGCCCAACCTTCCCAAGGAGAAGCACGAGCGCTACAGGGAGGTCGGGAAGATCCTCAAGAGGCTGCGCGAGGAGGGGCTGGCCCCTCAGGTCGTGGTGGTCCAGGAGGCCTTCCACCCGCGCACCAAGGAGCTTGTCTCAGAAGCTGGCTATCCCCATGCCCAGGCCGGGGCCCCGGCCAACGGGACCTTCCTTGGGAGCGGCCTCAACATCCTCAGCGAGTATCCGATTGAGAGCTTCGAGACCCTGGACTACAGCCGATGCGCGGGCTGGGACTGCTTTGCCAACAAAGGGGTCCTTCGCGCGCGGCTCAAGGTTCCAGGGCTTGCGCATGGCCTGGAGGTCTACACGACCCACATGAACGCCGACCCCCAGGACGGAACCTCCTCCGACGAGGCCCTGAAGGCCAGGCTGGCCCAGGCCGCGGAGCTTGCCGAGTTCGTGAGGAGGACAAAGAGCGGGTCTCCCGCGGTCATTGCCGGGGATTTCAACTTCAGGCCAGGGGAGGCTGACTACAGGCTTTTCTCCCAGCTCCCTGGCCTCAAGAACGCTGCCGAGGAATGCTCGCGCTCCGGGGCCTGCTCCGGGGAGAGGGATCCCGAAGGGGTCTGGCGCGGCGCGATCGACCATCAATTCTACCTTTCGGGAGAGCCTTCCGGGAGCCTCCTGCCCGTCCACCTGGAGCAGACCTTCAAGGAGCCGGTGGGCGGGGAGCCCCTCTCGGACCACTGGGGCCTGGAAGCACGCTACCTGCTGGTCTGGTAGCGACTCCTCTTCTTCCAGCTAATTGTTCCCAGTGGGCACACAGATGCAGCCGCAATTAGGCCCTGACCAACAGACAGGGGTATAGCCTTCAATGCAAAACGCAGTGGCCACACACCGGGGAGGAGGCAGTTGTTCAGAAAGGTTCGAGTTGGAATTGACACATAGTGCCCGTTGGGACGCCTCCTGGCAAACCCCGTCATAGCCCTCCAGACAGAGAACACACACGCCAAAATCAGGAAAACTACAACAAGCTCCCCCAGCCATTGCCGTTCTGGGACCCAAGAGCCCCACTCCAACCGCGGCCAGCACGACCCATAACCATTTCATATCCCCACCTCCAAAAAGCTGCATATATTGTGCAGACCATTCCTTTCCTTCCACCCCCGTTTTCTCCCCAAGACCAAAGGAGCTGGAATTGGTGCTCAGAACTGATGACGGCTAACCTAGGAATATCCCGACGAAACAGGGAATTCCTGGCCCCGACTCCCATGCTTCCGAAGGAGTGCAAGCCTCTGTCGACGCCCTAGGTGGCGCCTCCCCACCTTTCGTCGCCTCCGCCTCCTTTCTGGTAAGTCGTCTGGCCCTTGGCCGGTCCTCCAAACCAACTATGAATAGCCGTTCTTTCTTTCTTAATTTCATGG
>CAYLZQ010000298.1:0-3476 GCA_964388045.1 uncultured Elusimicrobia bacterium
CATCCCCCACGCGGTCCTGATCTCGGGGGGAACCGGGATCACGCCCTACCTCTCGATGTGCCGCTACGTCCTTGAAAAGGGGCTGCCCAACAGGCTCACCCTCCTCTACTCCGCGCGGACCCCCTCGGACATCCCCTACCGGGGGGATCTGGCCCGCTTCGCCCGCGCGGGAATCAAGGTCTTCGTGACCATCACCCGCCCCCAGGCCCTGGAGCCTGGGCAGACCTGGGAGGGCCCGACAGGACGCCTGACGATCGAGACCGTCCAAAGGGAGGCTGAGGGCTTCGCCAAGGCGAGCTTTTTCCTCTGCGGCCCGGTCTCCCTGGTGGAGGACCTGGGCAGGGCCCTCCAGGAGAGGGGGATTCCCCGGGACAGGATTCACGCCGAGAAGTGGGGGATATATAACGAGGAAGGCGCCTAGCGCCTTCCTCGTTGTTATTAGGGCCGTGTTGAAACTATCAGCCCTTCGGGCCCGGGGAGCCGTACGCAGCAACGTTTTATCGCTGCGCCCTAGCGGGGGAGGTGAGAAGTTTTTGTTCATCCTCGCCTCAGCCTCCCCCCAGCGGCGCAGGCTCCTCAAGAGGCTGGGCCTGCCCTTCCGCGTGGTCCCGAGCCGTGTCTCCGAGAAAAGCCCCGAGACCGAGCCCCGGAGGCTGGTCCTCGAGCTCGCGCGCCGCAAGGCCCGGAGCGTGGCGCGCAGGCACCCCCGCGCCCTCGTCCTGGGAGCCGATACCATCGTGGTCTGCCGCGGCCGAATCCTGCAAAAGCCCAGAAGCCCCAAGGACTCCGAGAGAATGCTCAGGCTTCTCAGCGGCCGCTGGCAAAGGGTCTACACGGGCGTCGCGGTGGCGGCCGAGGGCGGCCGGAGGGTCCTTGCGGAGGCGGTGGTGAGCCGGGTCCTGGCCAGGAGACTTTCCGAGGCCCGGCTCAAACTCCTGGCGGGCAGGCACATGGACAAGGCCGGAGCCTACGCGGTCCAGGACAGAGGCGACCCCTTCATCGAGCGCGTCGTAGGAGAGCAGGACAACGTCGTGGGCCTGCCCCTGGCCGCCGTCGGAAGGCTGCTCAAAAGGCTCAGGCTCCCTCAGAGGAGCTGCGGCTGGGCCGCCGGCAGGAAGAAGTAGAAGCAGGCCCCGTGCGGCTTGGCGTCCTCGACCCCGATAGCGCCCTCGTGGCGCTGGACCGCCTTCTCGCAGAAGGCCAGGCCCAGGCCCACGTTTCCCACGTGGGGCTTGAGATCCTTCTGGAAGAACTTTCTGAAGATCTCGGAGCGCGCCTCCGGGGGAATCCCGGGCCCCGAGTCCGAGACGCTCACGCGCACCCCCCCGCCGCCCGCGGCCAGGGCCAGGGTGATCCCGCCCCCCGCCGGGGTGTGCTCCACCGCGTTGTGGACCAGGTTGTCGAGCACGCGGCGCAGGAGGGTGGGGTCCCCGAGGACCCGAGGGGCCTCCTCCTTGGGGAGCTTGAGGTGAAGCCTCTGGCGACGCTCGGCCACGACCAGCTCGAAATCCTTGGAACAGGCCTTGAGCATGGAGGCCAGGTCCACGGAAACTTGCTCGCGCAGGACCGAGACCTCCTCGAGGCGGGCCAGTTGCAGGACGTCCTCGACCATCCGATGCAGGCGGCCGGTGGACATCTCCAGGAGCTCGAAGGTCCGGCGCTGGGCCTGGGGGGCCTTGCGGCCGTCCCCCACGGGGGCAAGCTGCTCCTGGAGGAGGGCGATCCCGGAGCGGATCACGGTGAGGGGGGTCTTCAAGTCGTGGACGAGCATGGCCGAGAGGTCCTGCTTCTCTCGTTCGAGCTCCCGCCGGCGCAGGGTCTCGCCCTTGAGGGAGGCCCCCAAGCGGTTGAAGGCGGCCACCAGGCGCGAGAGCTCGCCCGCCTCCGCCATCCGCACCGGGCGGAAGCCCTCGGGGTCCCGGGCCAGGGCCTCCAGGCGCGGCACCACCCGCTCGATGCGCAGGCCAAACCACGTCCCGATGAGCCAGGCCGAGAGGGTGATGCCTAGAAAAGCCATCACCCCCAGGCGCACCGCGCGCGAGCCGGTCTCATGGAGGCTCTCCTCCAGGGCGTAGGTGCGAAAACCGATCTGGACCGCGCCCCTCCCCCGGGCTCCCAGGTCCACGGGCTTCTCGAGGTCGTAGATCCCGTCCGCCACCTGGTCGATGGGGATCCCGGGATGGGGCTTGCGGCCCAGGAGGCGGGCATCGTCAGTGCGCCCCACGAGCCTGCGCCCTCTCCTGTCCTTGACCACGATCGTGGCGATCCCAGCCTGGCGCACCATTTCCTGGAGGGCGCGCCCCAGGGGACCTAAGTCCCCGGACCTGGCCTGGTGCTCTGTCACGGCGCAGACGGCGCTGGCCGTCACCTCGGCCATGGTCCGGGCGCGGGCATAGGCCTCGCGGCGGATGGCCCTCAGGTGGCCGTACTGGAAGCCGGCCGCGATCGCAAGGCCGAAGAGGGAGAAGACCAGGGCCAGACGGAGGCTGAGGCGCATCGTGTTTAGGATACCTCATTTTACTATACTCTGCACGTGGCAGCGACCAGCCGAAGAGGGGGGGGAAGAAGCCGTGAGGCTTGAGGGAAAAATCGCCCTGGTCACCGGAGCCGCCCGGCGAGTGGGCCGGGCCATCGCCCTGGCCCTGGCCGGGAGGGGAGCGCGGGTCGCGGTCCACTACCGCTCCTCCCGGGAGGAAGCCGAAAGCCTCTGCAAGGAGCTCTCCCGTCTCTCAGGCGGCGAGGCGATCGCGGTCAGGGCGGATTTAAGCGACCCGGCAGCCCCGCGCAAGCTGGCGCAGAAAATCGCCAAGCGCTTCGGCGCGGTCCATGTCCTTGTCAACAACGCCTCCCTCTACGAGAAAAACCCGTTTCAAACGACCAGCCTCAGGGACTGGGACAGGCACCTGGAGGTCAACCTCCGCGCTCCCTTCCTCCTCTCCCAGGCCGTAGCCCCTGCCATGAGGAGGGCTCGGGAGGGCAAGATCATCAACATCGCGGACTGGGCCGCCCTCAGACCCTACGCCGGCTACATCCCCTACTGCGTCTCAAAGGCCGGGCTCCTCTGCCTCACCACAGCCCTGGCCAAGGAGCTCTCCCCCTGGGTCCAGGTGAACGCCCTCATGCCCGGGCCAGTGCTTCTTCCTGAGAGCTTCACCCAGCGCCAGCGCCGGGCCGTGATCCGGGCGACCCTGGTCAAGAGGCTGGGAAGCCCCGAGGACGTGGCCAGGGCCGCTCTCTTTCTCATCGAGGAGGATTTCATCACCGGGGCGGCCCTCCCTGTGGATGGGGGGAGGTTAATCGCCTGAGCATGTATTCCGTCACCCGCCTGATCCACTTCTGCTACGGCCACAGGCTGCTTGACTACGGCGGCAAGTGCCGGCGTCTCCACGGCCACAACGGGCTCCTCGAGATCTCGGTGCCCAAGGCCGGGCTCGACCGCCTCGGCATGGTCGTGGACGTCGAGGAGATCAAGGCCA
>CAYLZQ010000299.1:0-3470 GCA_964388045.1 uncultured Elusimicrobia bacterium
GGCGTGGGTGGATCAAACCCTCGACGCCATGATCAACCACCCGGTCTGGCGCGACCCGGAGGAGGGCGTCTTGAACGAGGCCCAGCTCTGGCAGGCCCCGGCCTCGGTGCTCTACGAGTTCTTCGAGCTCACGCGCAAGACCTTCCTCCCCTCCGACGGGGGGCAGCTCGCGCCTCCGGCCGCCCTCATCAGGGACTACGAGGACAACCGGATCCGCTTCCAGATGGCCTTGGACCGCCTCTACCGCGCCAGGCTGGGAAGCTCCCTGGCCGGCCGCGGCCGCGCCGTGATCGCCAGCCTCGACCTCGTGGTCAGGGAGATGGACACCCTGATGGACGCCCTCGTCTCGGGGCGCATCGCCTGCCAGCCCAAGGACGAGAGGTCCTGCTACAAGGAGGCTGTCCTGGCCATCGCCGCCCTGACCAACAGCGCCTACCACGCCCTCCACGCCCAGCCCCGCGGCTACGCCCCCCCGGGGGCGGAGGCAAGGGGCTCCATGGCCGTCTCCTTCCTGCTCAAGCTCCTGGGGGTGGCCGCGGTCTTCGCCCTCGGGTGGCTGGTCGGGACCCTCAACGAGGAGAAGATCAGCGCCCTGGCCGAGAGGTACAAGGCCAAGGTCAAGGAGTGGGCCTACGAGTACGAGAGGCAGTTCCTGACGATCAGGATCAACTACCTGGTGGGGGGCCCCCTGGCCCTGGGGCTCCTGATCGGGCTTCTCACCTTCGACCCCTTCGGCTTCTTCATCTTCACGGGCTTCGGGATCTACGCGGGCCTCTCCCTGCCGGGCTGGCTCCTCAGGAACATCCGCTACCACCGGGGCAAGAGGGTCGAGGCCCAGCTCATGGACGCCATGATCCTGATGTCCAACGGCCTCAAGTCCGGCATCGACATCGTCCAGTGCATCGAGATGGTCCACAGGGACCTCCAGCCCCCCATCTCGGAGGAGTTCGGGCTCTGCATCAAGAACTACCAGCTCGGGACCCCCCTGGAGAGCGCCCTGGAGGGGGTCGAGGAGAGGGTCCAGAGCCGCCTGCTCGCCTACATGATCAAGGCCATCGTGATCCAGCGCTCGGCGGGGGGAAACCTCACCAAGATCTTCGACCGGATCGTGGAGAACATCAGGGAGGAGGCGAAGCTGGTCGAGAAGACCTCGGCCCTGACCGCCCAGCAGAGGATACAGGCGATCGTGGTGGGGGTCATGCCCTGGATCATGCTCGCGATCATGTTCCTCTTCCAGCCCGGCCCCATGAAGGAGTACTACTTCAGGCCCCTCGGGGCCATGACCCTGCTCTTCTGCACCCTTTGGATCGCGGTCGGAATGAAGATCATCAACAGGCTGGGGGAGATCCAGGTATGACCGCGGTGGGGCCCTTTCTCCATTATTTCCTCCTGGTCGTCGGGGTGCTCGGCTCGGCGGCCGTCTACACCGCCGCCCACAGGCTCTTTGCCCCTCCCCCCGAGGACGAGGCGGACCTCGCCAAGCTCGCCAAGAAGGAGCTGGGGATCACGACAGCCTTCTCGGGCCTCAACCCCCGCGGGAGGCTCTGGGACCGCCTCGACCTCCTCCTGCTCAAGGCCTTCCATCTCGACGTCAGGCTCGAGGAGGTCCACATGATGATGGGGCGCCCGGCCAAGCCCACCCCCCTGGACATGCTGCACTTGAAGGAGCTCATGGCCGCGGCGATGATCGGGGTCTTCTACCTCCTGACCTATTCCCTGCCCGCCGCCCTTTTCGGGCTTATCGGCTTCTTCGTCCCCGACCTCTTCTTCAGCAGGAGGATCCGCCAGCGGCAGACCCAGATCATGCGCGCCTTCCCGACCTTCGTGGACCTGGCGGCCCTGGCCATCGAGGCGGGCCTGGACTACATGAACGCCTTCGAGCGCATCCTCAGGAACTCCAAGCAAAAGACCGAGCTCGAGACGGAGATCGGCAAGACCATCAACGAGATCTCCCTCGGCTACTCCCGGCGTGACGCCCTCAGGCGCCTGGCCCTGCGCACGGGCCTCCAGGAGGTCCGCTCCTTCGTGGGCCTGATCATCCAGTCCGACGAGCTGGGGACCAGCCTCGTGGACCTCCTGCGCAACTACGCGGCCGACATGCGCTTTAGGCGCTTGAACAGGGCCGAGAAGCTCGCGGCCCAGGCCTCGACCAAGATGCTTTTTCCCCTCTTCGTCTTCATCTTTCCGACCGTCTTCATCATGATGCTGGCCCCGATGATGAGGTCCCTGCTCTCGGGAGGGCTGGGGTTCTGAGATGACTTCGCGGATACTGGCACTCCTGCTCTGGACCGGGGCCCCGGCGGCCCAGGAGGCGCCCAGGCTTAGGGAGCCGGACGCCCTTTTCCTGGACATGTCGAAGGTGAACCTCGGGGCGATCGCCTCCGAGGAGGACAAGAAGAAGACCATCTACCTGATCCAGCTCGAGAAGGCGCGCATCACCCGCAAGACCTTGAAAGGCGTCTACGACAACGCCTTCGAGCTCTACAAGCATGGCCACTACGAGGGCGCCAAGGAGCTTGCCTCCAAGATCATGGCCATCGACCCGGCCTACCAGGACGCCTCGATCCTTTACCGGGCCGCCAGCGACCTCAAGGGCTCGCCCCGGCCGCGCTCCTCCGAGAAAAAGCTGGTGGAGGACAAGTTCGAGGAGGGGATGGTGCTCTACCGCCAGGGGCGCCTGGTCGAGGCGGCCGCCCGCTGGGAGGAGGCCGCCAAGCTCGCCCCTTGGAACCTCAAGGCCCGCTACTGGCTCAGGAAGACCCGCGGGGAGCTCGCCGAGGAGCACTTCCGGCGGGGCCAGAAGGCCTACCGCCAGCACAACCTGCGCGAGACCCTCAACCAATGGTACGCGGCCCTGGTCTTGAACCCCAAGCTCCCCCGCCTGCTCTCCGCGATCGCCCGGGTGGAGGCCGAGGCGCGGGAGCAGGAGGCCAACGAGAAGCTCCAGGCGGCCTTGAACCTCTACTCCCAGGGAGAGACCGCCCAGGCCCTCAAGATGCTCGACGAGGTCCTGGAGGCCGGCCCGGGCAACACCAAGGCCCAGAAGCTCATGGCCGAGATCCGCTCCGAGATGGCGAGCCAGCACGTGGCCCAGGGGCGGGCCCTCTACGAGAGCCGCCGCTACGGCGAGGCCATCGCCGAGTGGAAGGCGGCCATGACCTACGGCTACGACCCCAAGGCGGCCGAGCAGTTGATCGCCCGGGCCAAGGAGCAGATGCGCAGGGAGGAGGCGGCCAGGAAGCGCGCGGCCGAGCTCGCCAAGGAGCGGGAGGAGAGGGCCCAGAGGGAGGCCGAGGAGAAGGCCAAGGCCGAGGCCAAGGCCAAGGAGGAGGCGGACAAGAAGGCGGCCGCGACGGGCGGGACGGCCCCCGGGGGCCCTGCCGCCGGGCCCACCGAGGAGGCCAGGCGCTCCTCTCAGCAGCACTACCTCTCCGGGGTCATCTTCTTCCAGAAGGGGGACTACGAGAAGG
>CAYLZQ010000300.1:0-3460 GCA_964388045.1 uncultured Elusimicrobia bacterium
TGCGCTCCAGGCTCCAGAGGGCCTCCCGCAGGCGCCTGATCGCGAAGAGGCGCCTCTGTTCCGCCAGGTACTTATTGATCCAAGCGCCCAGCTCCTCGGAGGGAGCTCCCTTTTTCGCGTCCTCGGCCAGGACCTGGCGCAGATCGGCCTTGAAGCGGCCTTGGGCGTAGGCCGTAAGGTGACGGAGCGCCTCAGGCTCGGGCTTGAGGCCTGCCAGGAGGGCCACGAAGAAGGGTCGGACCAAGGGGGCCGGGTCCTCAAGGGAGGCGCCCTGAGCCGCGAAGCGCTGGCCCCAGAGGGTCTCGTAAAGGAGAGGCTGAGTGGGAATCTGGCCCTCTCCCAAGGCCTCCTCGTGGTCGTGGATGGCGCTCAAGGCCATGATCAGGGAGTGCAGAGCCGGGGTCACCAGCCCGGAGGGCGGCAGCTCCGAGAGGGCCAGGAATGGGGCAGGGCCTGGCGGGGCGATCGGCTTGCCCTCCTGGAGCCTCCGCAGGGCATCGGCCAAAGACAGGGCGGCCTGGGCCCTGGCAGCGAGGTCTCCCAGGGCCTTCCAGTGCGCGTGCTGGAGTCGGGGGGAGTCCTTGCCGTGCAGGATCAGGAGGCCTTTCTCCTGGAGGAGCTCCAGGCCCTCCGGCCCGAGGAGCTCCGAGAGCCACTGGGCCGGGGAGGCTTGTGGCGCCGGGGGCTGCGCCGCGGGGGCCGGAAGGGCGAGGCAACCCAGCAACGCGAAAGCGGGAAGAAGGATGTTCATCTAGTAGACTGGGATGTTGTCTATGAGCCTCGTCCTGCCCAGCCGGATGGCTGCCAGCAGGCGCAGGCGGCGTCCCCTGCCGAGGGCCTCGGCCTCATCCAGGCTTTCGGCCTCGACCAGGCTCACGTAGTCTATTTTGACCCTGGGGATCCTCAGGATTTCCCTGCGCGCTGCCGCGAGCAGGCCTCGAGGGGAGAGGCCCTCCCGGGCAAGCCTGGCTCCTGTCCTGAGAGCCCGGTAGAGCCCTGGGGCGGCCTTCCTCTCCGAAGGGCTCAGGTACTGGTTGCGGCTCGAGAGGGCCAGGCCGTCTTGCTCCCGGACCGTGGGGCAGGGGACGATTGTGGTCCGGAGTACCAGATCCCTGACCATGCGCTTGACGATGGCGAGCTGCTGGTAGTCCTTCTCCCCGAAGTAGGCCCTGCCGGGCTTGACAGTCTCCAGGAGCTTGAGGACCACTGTCGCCACCCCCCTGAAGTGCCCTGGCCTCAAGCGCCCGCAGAGGATTTCAGAGAGCCCTCCCACCTCGACCCGGGTCGCGAAGCCCTCGGGATAGACCTCCCGGGCCGCGGGATGGTAGAGGGCGTCCGTCCCCAGGGCCGAGCAGAGCCTTTGGTCGGCCGCGAAGGGGCGGGGATAGCGCGCGAAGTCCTCCCCGGGCCCGAACTGCTTCGGGTTGACGAAGACCGAGACCACGACCCGCTTGTTCTCCCGCCTGGCCCGGCGGATCAGGGAGGAGTGGCCGGGGTGGAGGGCCCCCATGGTGGGGACAAAGCCGATGGACTGCCCCCTCAGGTTCCAGGACTCGGCGAGGGAGGCCATCTGGGCCTGCCGGGTGATGACCTTCATCAGAGATATTTCTGGAAAAATCCGGCCACCCGAGCCTCGTACTCGAGGCCCGCGACCTCGTGGCACTTGGCGTGGGGGGCGCCGGGCACTATCCAGAGCTGCTTGGGCTCCCCGGCCGCGGCATGAAGGGCTCTCACGCCCTCTTCGGGCATCAGCCTGTCCTCGCTTCCCCCTATGAGGAGCAGGGGACGAGGCGCGATCCGGGGGATGAAGCGGATGGGGCTGTAGCTGTCCACCCGGGAATCTCCGACCCGCAGGCGCAAAAAGAGGAGCACGATCGGCATGAGGGGAAGATAGGGGACCCTCAGGTTGTTCCAGGCCCACTGGGCCACGACCCTGCGGTAGTCGGTGAAGGGGCTCTCGAGCACCGCGGCCTTGATCTCAGGGTGGTCCGGCATGGCCATCGCGACGACAGCCGCCCCCATGGAGAGCCCGAAGGCCCCCAGCCTGCTCCAGCACCGCGGCTTGTTCTCCTTGAGGTAGCCGACCGCTGCCTCGAAGTCCCGGAGCTCCAGGAAGCCTATCGTCGTGATCTCCCCCTCGCTCTCCCCGTGGGACCTGTGGTCGAAGTAAAGGAGGTTGAAGCCGGCGTCGCGGTTGAGGAAGAGGGTCATCTTCAGGAGGTCCCCCTTGTTGTCGCTCCAGCCGTGGCAGAGGATCAGGGTCCTCTCCTCCTGGGGCCCGAGGGGGGAGGGGAGAAACCAGCCCTTCAGGGTCAGTCCGTCGCGCGTCGCAAAGGAGACCTTCTCGTAGCGCAGGCCGAAGTGCTCCGGGTAGGTCTCGGGCTCGTTCATGTGTGGGGGGCGGAGGATGACCCCGGCTCCCAGGTAGCAGGCGGCCAGGGCCGCGGCGGCCAAGACGAGGACCAGGGCCAGCAGGAGGGCAAGGCTCACTTCAGGGCGTCTGCGAACTCGTGCTCAGGGGCCGGGAAGGCCCCCTCCCTGACCTCCCGGCAGAAAGAGCCGAAGGCCTTGAGGACTGTGGGGCGCAGCTCCGCGTAGCGCTTGACGAATTTCAAGGACCCCTCCGAGAGCCCCAGGAGGTCGTCCGTGACCAGGACCTGCCCGTCGCAGTGGGGCCCCGCCCCGATCCCGATCGTGGGGATGGAGAGCTTGCGGGTGATCTCCCGGGCGAGCTCGGAGGGGACGCACTCGAGGACCAGGGCGAATGCCCCTGCTCCCTCAAGGATCTTGGCGTCGGTCACCATCTTCTCGGCGTCCTGGGGCCTGCGCCCCTGGACCTTGTAGCCCCCCAGGCGGTGGATGGCCTGGGGGGTCAGCCCCAGGTGGCCCATCACCGGGATGTTGATCTTGAGGAGCTCCTTGATCATGGGGGAGATCTCGAGGCCCCCCTCGAGCTTCACGGCCTGGGCCCCTCCCTCCTTGACCAGGAGCCCGGCGTGGCGCAGGGTCTCCTTGGGGTCTATCTCATAGGTGAGGAAGGGCATGTCCGCCACCAGAAGGGCCCTGGAGTTGCCGCGCTTGACCGCCTTGAGGTGGTGGAGCATCTCCTCGAGGGTGACCGGGAGGGTGTTCTCGTAGCCCAGCTTGACGTTTCCAACCGAGTCCCCCACCAGGACCACGTCCACCCCGGCCTCGTTGAGGAGGCGCGCCGTGGGGGCGTCGTAGGCCGTCAGGGCCGCGATCTTGACGCCCTTCTGCTTCATCTCGATGAGCTTGGTCGTGGTGACCGCTTGGTCGCTCATTGTCCGCCTGCCCTCATTGACAACAGTGCGGGAGGCGGACAATGATTGACCACGATATCCCCCCTACTCCCTTGCCCTCTCCCCCTCGCCCGTGAAGCCCTGGCGCTCTCCTTTGGCGCCGCGGCTTCAGGACGCTCGCTTCCGCTCGCAGAGGGGGA
>CAYLZQ010000301.1:0-3448 GCA_964388045.1 uncultured Elusimicrobia bacterium
GGCCAGATCGATGGAGTCCCGCTTGATGAAGGGCCGGGGGCCTTCCGCCGTCTCGTCGGGATGTTCGCGGCCGGGCTCTGGGACCGGGAGCGGCGGGAGCTGGTGCTGGCCCGCGATCCCTTGGGGATCAAGCCCCTCTACTACTCCTTCGACGGCAGGAGGCTGGCTTTCTCCTCGGAGCTGCGCTCCCTGCTGGCCTCGGGCCTGGATCCCGCCCTGGACCGCGCCGGGCTCCTGGAGTACCTGGCCTTCGGCAAGGTGCACGCCCCTCGGACGGTCTTCCGGGACGCCCTCAAGCTCCTCCCGGGGCACCTGCTGAGGCTGGGGACGGAGGGCCTGCGTCTGGAGGCCTTCTGGCGCCTTCCCGGCGCGGGGGCTCCCCCTGGCAGCCTCGAGGAGGAGGTGGAGAGGCTCGACCGGCTCCTCTCCGAGGCGGTCCGGGGGGCGATGTTGAGCGACGTCCCGCTCGGGGCCTTCCTGAGCGGCGGGGTGGATTCGAGCCTGGTCGCGGCCTACATGGTGCGTCACGCCGGCTCCCAGAGGGTGCGCACCTTCTCGGTCGGCTTCCCGGGGGCTCCCGGGGTGGACGAGTCGGCCTATGCGCGGGAGGCCTCCCGCCACCTGGGCACCGAGCACCAGGAGCTCCTCCTCCTCGGGGAAATCCTGGGCAGGCTCGAGGAGTCGATCGGCGTCCTCGACGAGCCGATCGCGGACTCGGCGATCCTCCCGACCTATCTGCTGGCGCGCTTCGCGCGGGGCAGCGTCAAGGTGGTCCTGACGGGCGAGGGGGCGGACGAGCTTTTCGCGGGCTACGACCGCCACAAGGCCGCCTGGGTGAACGAAGGGCTCCGGCGCCTCCCCGCCTGGGGCAGGAGCCTGGCCGCCCCCCTGGCCCGCCGCTTGGGCAAGGGGGCTGTCTTTGCCGGGCTTCCGATGGCCGGGCCCAGGGAGTGGGCCCGGGCGACGGCCTCCTCCAGGCCCTCGGACCTCAAGGCCCTCCTGCACCCGGATTTCTGGGAGAGCGCGCGGCAGGCGGACCCCTTCGCCTGGCTGAAGGCCTGGGAGGGCGAGGGCCCCGGGGAGCCTTCCGGCTCCCTCTCCCTCAACAAGGCCCTGGCCGTTGACTTGAGGAGCGTCCTCTGCGATTCCCTGCTGATGAAGGTGGACAAATCCACGATGAGGGCCTCCCTGGAGGCGCGCGTGCCCTTCTTGAACGCCCCCGTGGTGGAATACGCGATGGGCCTGCCCCCGGCCTTCAAGATCAGGCACTTCAAGGGCAAGTACCTCCTGCGCCTGGTGGCCGAGAAGCACCTCCCCCGCCGCATCGCCTGGAGGCGCAAGCACGGCTTCATCGTTCCCTGGGAGGCATGGGTCCGCTCCCCGGAGAATCCCTCCGTGGACGGCCTCCTCTCGGACCCGGGCTTCGCGGCCCGGGGGGTCTTCGACCTCCAGGGGCTGCGCCTCTTCCGCAAGGAGCTTCTGCGCGGCGGCCGCGACCTGGAGGCGGGGCTTTTCTTCCGGATCGTGGTCCTGGGGCTTTGGCTCGGGTCCCTGGAGGGAGCGTCCTGATGGGGTGGCTGGAGGGGCTCCTCCTGTGCTGGCACCGGCTCCAAACTCGCCGCAAGATGGAGCGCGTATTCTCCCGCCGCGAAGACCCCTACGGCTACCGGGAGCTTCCCTACGAGCGCGCGCGCCTGGCGGCGATGGGGAGCGCCATCGAGGGCCGGCGCTACCGGCGGGCCCTGGAGGTGGGCTGCGCCGAGGGGGCCTTCACCGGGAGGCTGGCCCGGGCCGCCGAGCGGGTGACCGCCCTGGATGTCTCGCGCGTGGCCCTTAAGCGGGCGCGCCGGCTGGTTGCCTCGGCGCGCGTCGAATTCGTGGCGGCCGACGTCCGCGACTGGTCGCCCCCGCCCGGCTCACGCTACGACCTCATCGTCCTGGGGGATGTCCTCTATTATCTGGACAAGCCCCTGGTGCGGGGCCGCTTCGAGAAGACCCTGTCCCGCCTGGCCGGATGGCTGGCCCCGGGGGGAAGGATGCTGCTCGCCCACGGCTTCGCCGGGAAGGAGGAGCGCAGGCACCGCGAGGGCTTCCGCGCCAGCCTTGAGGAGCAAGGCCTCAGGCTCGTCTCGGAGAGCGTGGCCGAGGGGCCCTCTCCGGGGCCGGTGGCCTGCCTGGTGAGCCTGCTGGAAAGCCCCGGGGGCGGCCATGTTTAACGACCGCCGGGAGGCCGGGCAGTTGCTGGCCAGACGCCTGGCCCACTTGAAGGGAAAGGAGGCCGTGGTCCTGGCCCTTCCCCGCGGGGGGGTGGTCGTGGGCTACGAGGTCGCCCAGGCCCTCCAAGCCCCCCTCGACATCCTGGTCGCGCGCAAGCTGGGGGCCCCGGGGGACCCGGAGCTCGCCATCGGCGCCGTGGCCGAGGGCGATCAGCCCCAGTCCGTCCTCCTCAACCAGGCCTTGATGGCGGCCCTGGGGGTGAGCCCGGAGTATTTGCGCTCCGAAGTCGCCCGGCAGCTCCAGGAGATCTCCCGCCGCCAGGCCGCCTACCGGGGGGGGCTGGCCGCGGCCGAGGTGGAGGGCCGGACCGCCCTACTGGTCGACGACGGCATAGCGACCGGGGCTTCCACGCGGGCCGCCCTCCGGGCCTTGAGGCGCCGGGGGCCCAAGAAGATCGTCCTGGCCGTGCCGGTCGCTCCCTCGGACACGGTGAGGGTCCTGCGCCCGGAGGTGGAGGAGCTGGTCTGCCTGGAGGAGCCGGAGCCATTCCTGTCCGTGGGCAGCCACTACCTGCGCTTTGAGCAGACCACGGATGAGGAGGTGGTCGCCCTCCTGGAGTCCGCGCGGAGAAAATAGTATACTCCCGACGAGGCCATGACCGAGCATAGCGCAGGAAATGGTTGATTCCTTAAGGCTGTTTAGGAAAGAAACCATGACCCGTTTAGTCCCTCGGACCTTTGCCTGCCTGGCCTTTCTCCTGGCTCTGGCCGCCGCTTCCCCGGCCGAGAACCTCAGGATCACCGTTTTCCACACCAACGACATCCACGGCTGGATCATGCCCAGGCCGGCCCAGGAAGCCGCAAAGCGCCCGATCGGAGGGGCCGCTGCCCTGGCGAGCGTGGTCCGCAAGGAGAAGGGTCCCAGGCTTCTCCTGGACGCCGGCGACTGGTTCCAGGGCACCCCGGAGGGGACCCTGACGAGGGGGCAGGCCCTGGTCGAGGTCTTCAACGCCTTGCCTTACGACGCCGTCGTCGTGGGGAACCACGACTTCGACCTGGGGGAGGCCAGGCTCAAGGAGCTGGTGAGGGCCCTGAAGCTTCCCGTGCTGGGGGCCAACGTCTACCAGGAGCAGGACCACAGGCGGGTCGGCTATCTGCTGCCCTGGATCGTCAGGGAGGTGGCCGGGGTCAGGGTCGGGATCTTCGGGCTGCTCACGACCAACATGAGGTAT
>CAYLZQ010000302.1:0-3445 GCA_964388045.1 uncultured Elusimicrobia bacterium
GGGAAGATGGGTTTGGAGAGCGTCTTTGAGCGGGAGCTGCGCGGCCGGGACGGGGGCATCCGGATGGAGGTCGACGCCCAGGCCCGGCTCAAACGAGTCCTTGAGCGCATTCCCTGGGAGGCTGGCAGCGACATCACCCTCACGATCGACGCGGCCGTCCAGAGGGCCGCCGACGAGGGCCTCCGCAAAAGCACGACCCGGAGAGGGGCCGTGGTCGCGCTCGACCCGCGCAGCGGGGCGATCCTTGCCCTCTCCTCGGCCCCTGACTTCGACCCCAATGCCCTTCTCTCCTCGGATCCGCAGGTGGTCAAGACCCAGCTCGCGGAGCTGACCGAGTTCAATCGCTCCATCTCCGGGGTCTACCCCCCGGGCTCGGCCTTCAAGATCGTGGTCGGCGCCGCCGGCATCAACGAGCAGCGCTTCAGCGCTGAGGAAACGGTCTTCTGCCCCGGCCATTTCGAGCTTGGGCGCAATATTTTCCTCTGCTGGGAGGCCAAGGGCCACAGGCGCGTTTCCTGGCTGCTGGGGCTGGCCAACTCCTGCGACGTATACTTCTATCGGATGGGCCTCAAGACCGGGGGCGGGACGATTGAGAGGACGGCGAGGCTTTTTGGCCTGGGGGCAAAGACCCAGATCGCCTTGAAGGGCGAGAAGGCCGGCCGCCTCTTCGGCCCGCAGGCCAAGGCCAAGGGCAGGGGCTGGTACGACGGGGACACCGTGAACCTGGCGATCGGGCAGGGGGAGCTTCTGGTCACACCGATCCAGATGGCGGTCCTGGCCGCCGCGGTGGCCAATCGCGGGACTCTCTGGCGTCCCCACTACACGGATCGGATCGTCTACACCCGGGGGAGGCCCGAGTATCGACAGAAGCCGGAGAGGCTGGGAACGATCCCTCTCAAGGAGGGGACCTGGGAGGATCTTGACCACGCGATGCGGGTGGCGGTCTCCTCAGGGACCGGGAAAGCCGCGATGATACCGGGCTTGGATGTCCGAGGCAAGACCGGGACAGCTCAGAATCCCGGGGGCGAGGACCACGCCTGGTTTGTGGCCTACGCCTCCCGCCCCGGGGAGGCGCCCAGGGTCGCTGTCTCGGTGCTGGTCGAGAACGGCGGCCACGGGGCCTCCGCGGCCGCCCCCATCGCCCGACAGGTGATCCTGGCGGCCTTCAGGCTTGGGGAGCCGGGGACTCCGCCGGCCGCGGCTCCCGTCCCCGAGAGGCCCCCCGTGGGGGCGATCCCTGTGAGGGCGCTCTGATGCCGCTCGCGGCGCTTCCAGGGACCAGGACGCGGATGGACTGGGGCTTCGTGGCCGCGGCCGGGGGGCTGGCCCTTCTTGGGACGGTGGCCATCCTTTCAGCGGCAAGCCCCATACCGTACTACGGCCAGATCGTCCAGCGCCATTTCATTGCCTTGGCCCTGGGGACCCTCTTCTTTCTTTTCGGGCTTGGCTTCAACTACCAGATCTACCAGGATCAGGCCAAGGCGATCTATGCCCTGGCCCTGGTCCTCCTGGTCGGAGTCCTCCTCCTGGGCACCACCCAGCGGGGCCATCGCTCCTGGTTTCACCTCCCATTTTTGACCTTCCAGCCCGCGGAGCTTGGACGCCTGTGCGTGATCCTGGCCCTGGCGGCCTTCCTGGACTCCAGGGCCCGCAGGATCAGGGAGTTTGCGACCGTCTTGCAGTCCCTGCTCCTGGTGGCTCCTGTCCTCATCTTGATCCTCAAGCAGCCGGACTTCTCGACAACCCTCACCTTTTTCCCGGTCCTCTTGGGGATGCTTTTCTGCGCCGGGGCCAGCCTCCCCCACCTCCTGACGGTTACGGGCTACGGGGTTCTCGCGGTCGGCATCCCCCTCCTCTACGTCTTCTGCCAGGTCCGCTATCCCCAGGCTCCTCCTGGCTCCTGGCCCTTCCTGGTCCTAGAAACCTCCCGCATGGGCTTGGCGACGATTCTCACCCTGGCCGCAGCCGCCGGGACGGGCTTTTTGGCCTGGAGGCTATCGGTCCTGATGCGCCTGCAGGTCCGGGCTGTCACCTTCATCGTGGCCCCCCTGGTTTTCGCCGCGGGCCTCGTCTCGGGGATACTTATAAACGGCCAGCTCAAGGGGTACCAGAGAAACCGTTTCGTGGCCTATCTCGCCCCTCAGATGGACATCCAGGGGGCGGCCTATCATGTGCACCAGTCCCAGATCGCGATCGGCTCGGGGGGGGTCCTGGGCAAGGGGCTCTTTGCCGGCACCCAGTCCCAGCTCGGCTTCCTGCCGGAGCGCCACACGGACTTCGTCTACGCTGTGATCGGCGAGGAGATGGGCTTCCTGGGGACGATGGGGATCCTTTCCTTTTATCTTCTCCTGGTCTGGCGGATCGTGGTGGCGGGGCGCCTGGCCAGGGACCGCTATGGCTACCTGGTCTGCTCCGGGCTTGCGACCATGTTCGCCTTCGAGCTGGTTCTAAACGTAGGGATGTGCGTGGGCCTGATGCCCGTGGCCGGGATTCCCCTGCCCTTGATCTCCTACGGGGGATCCAGCCTCGTGATCACGCTTTTGTCTCTGGGAATCGTCACCAATATCTATTCGCGTCGTTACGCGCTCCTATGATAGAACCGGTTGCGCGTCAGAATTTAATCGAGGGGTGAGCCATGTCCAACGAGGAAAAGAGTCTCGCGGGCGCCTCTTCCGCAGCCCATAGCAAGGCGGAGGCTCCTGAGAATCTTAAGCCGGTCCCCGGCTCCGGAGAGCCTGGGGCCCTTGAGGAGACCCGGGAATTCCCTTCGGCCCAGGTGGAGGGGAGGCCGGGGGGGGGGGCTGCGGGGAAGGCCCCGGGGGAAGGCGGCCGGGAACCCTTCCATCCCCAGCGGCATGGGCGCGAGGGCCGCAGGCGCCGCAGGCGGGGGCGAGGGGGCGAGGCTCGCCCCGAGAGGCCGGGGGAGGCCGAGGGGCCCCAGCAGGCGGCTCAGCCTCAGCGCGAGGCTCCCGGGGCCAGGAAGGTCAAGCGGGAGATCCTGGCCAATACCAGCTTCGAGGAGACCCGGATCGCGATCGTCGAGGAAGGGAGGCTCTCTGAGCTCCTCTGGGAGCGCAAGAGCTCCCAGTCGATCGTGGGCAACATCTACAAGGGGATCGTGGAGAACGTCCTGCCCGGGATCTCCTCGGCCTTCGTCAACATCGGCTTCGAGAAGAACGCCTACCTTTACATCTCCGACGTCCTGGGGGAGCGCGGGGCCCCGATCGACCAGACCTTGAAGAAGGGCCAGCACATCATGATCCAGGTGGCCAAGGAGGCCATCGGGACCAAGGGCATGAAGGTGACCATGGACATCGCCCTGCCCGGGCGCTATTTGGTCTTTACTCCTTTCCAGGCCTCGGTAGGCATTTCCAAGCAGATCGAGGATCCCCAGGAGCGCCGCAGGCTATCGGAGAGCGTGGACCGGCTGGTGGCCGAGCATCTG
>CAYLZQ010000303.1:0-3440 GCA_964388045.1 uncultured Elusimicrobia bacterium
GCGGCCTCGGCCACCGCCTTTAAGTCTATCCCCCGGCCGTCGTCCTCCACCCAGACCTCCAGGCGGTTGCCCCTGGCCTGGAGCCTCAAAGACACCCTCCCCGCCTGGCTCTTCCCCAGGGCCTTCCTCTCCTGCGGAGCCTCGATTCCGTGAGTGGCCGCGTTCCTCAGGAGATGGATCACGGGATCCTTGAGGGCCTGGAGCACCCTCCGGTCCGTCTCGACCTCCAGGCCCGAGGCCTCGAACTCGAGCTCCTTGCCCTGCTCGCGGGCGATCTCCCTCACCATGCGGGAGAGGCCCTCCCAGAGGCTCTGGGCCGGGGCGAGCCTTGCCCGGCGCGCGTCCTCCCTGAGCCGGCCGCCCAGGAGCGAGAGCCTGCGGGAGCTCCTCTGCTGGAGCCGGCGCGTTCCCCGCAGCTTCTCCGCCAGCTCGCGCAGGCGGGCCCCGAGCGAGTCCAGGGAGCCGGCCAGGGGGGCTGGGGAGTTCCTCCTGATCCTCTCCCATTCCCTGGCGATGTCCCCGATCTCGCCCCAGATCCTCCGGAGCTCCCCTGCCAGGCGGTCCTGGCAGAGGTTCTCCGCCAGGAGTTCCCCGGCGGAGCGCAGGAGGCCGTCCAACCTCTCGGCGCTCAGGCGCACGCTCTCGACGGGCTTGAAGGCCTGGGAGGGGGGAGGGGCGGCCTGGGGGGAAAGCCCAAGCAGGCGGTCAAGCTCCTGGATCGCCCTCTCAGGCTCACCTGCCTGGCTTTCAGCCGATCCCAGGACAAAGCCCTCGCTTGAGTCAAGGGCCTCCCGGATGACTCGGAGGGCCTCGCGGTCCAGGGGGAGCGCTCCCTCGCGGGCGCGGGCGAGCACGCTCTCCAGGCGGTGGGCCAGCCTCTCGATTACCTTCAGGTCCACGGCGCGCGCCGCCCCCTTGAGGCTGTGGGCGCGCCTGAGGGCCTCCTCGAAGGAGGCCGCCTCCCAGGAGCCTCCCTTCTCGAGAGGGGCGAGGAGCTCCCGCAGCCTCTCCAGGTGCTCCTGGTGCTCGGCCTTGAAGACGCTGAGGAGCTCCCGGGAGAAATCGCTCATACCCGGTACCTCTCCACCACCTTGGTGAGCTGCTGGGCCAGCGCGCTCAGGCTGGCCGCGGACTTCTCGAGCTGCCTTGTCCCCGAGGCGGTCTGCTCGGTCGCCTGGCGGATGTTCTGCATGGCCCTGGACACCTGCTCGAAGCCGATCTGCTGCTGGTTGGAGGCGGCCGCGATCTGCTGGAAGGCCTGCACGCTCTCCTGGCTCGTGGCCGCCATCTGGCGGATGCTCCTGTCCGTGGCCTCCGCCTGCTGGCGGCCGGCCTCCACCCTCTTGACCGCCTCCTCGGTCAGCATGACCGCGGAGTTGATGCCCTTCTGGATCTCGCCCAGGATCGCGCGGACCTGCAGGGTGGCCTCCTTGGCCTGGTCTGCCAGGCTCTTGATCTCCCCGGCCACGACAGAGAACCTGCGTCCCTCCTCCCCCGCTGAGGAGGCCTCGATGGCCGCGTTCAAGGAGACGAGGTGGGACCTCTCCGCGATCTCGTTGACCGTGGCGATGATGTTCCCGACAGCCTGGGTCTTCTCGCTCAGGGCCACTATGTTCTCGGCCACGGACTCCGCCTGCTCGCGGATCGCGTCCATGCTCTGGGTGGTCCTCTGGACCATGTCGAGCCCTGACCTGCTCGCCTGGCCCGCGGCCTCGGTGGCGGCGATGAGCTGCTTGGCCCTCTCCGAGATCTGGAGGCCGGACTGGCGGACCTCGTCCATGGTGGAGGTGGTCTCCTGGACCGAGGCGGCCTGCTCCCCGGCGCTGGCCGCCTGCTGGGTGGTGGAGGCCAGGATCTCGGAGGCGGAGGAGCTCAGGTTCTCCGTGGCGGCGCGGGCCTGGAGGGCGAGCTCTTTTAAGCCCGCGACCATGCCGTTGAGGTTCTGGCCCATTCGGCCCAGCTCGTCGCCGTTGGTGGAGACCACGATCTGGCGGGTGAGGTCCCCCTGCCCCACCCTCTCCACGAACTGCATGAAGGAGGCCAGGGGCAGCGTGATCGAGCGCTGGATGAGGAGGCTCAAGGCCCCGGCCAGGATGAGGATCACGGCCAGGACCAGCAGGGTGGTGAGCCTCGCCTGCCGATAGACCGCCTCGGTCGCGGCCTTTCCCAGGGGGACGTTCTCGCGGATCAGCTCCTGGATCGAGTCGGCCTTGGAGTCGAAGGCCTCCTGCAGGCGCGAGAGGCTCTCGCTGCGGGCGAGCAGGGGCTTGGTTTCCCCCCGGCTCATCAGGGAGAAGTAGAGCTCCGCCTGGCCCACGGTCTCGTTGAAGGGGCCCTCGGCCTGCCTGGACTGCTGGAGTATCCTCTCGAGCTGGGCCTTGCGCTCGGGGCTGACGGCCTGCCTCATGAACTCCGAGCAGGTTGAGGCCAGCTCCCGGAGCAGGCCAGCGGTCTGCTCCTTGGCCCTGCGCCACTGCTCAAGGGTCAAGGGGTGGGCTTTTTCAGCCTCCCCCGACTTCCAGAGCAGGAACTCGGCCAGGGCCCTCTGCCTGAGCAGGCTCATCTCCTTGCGGCTGGCCGCGAGGTCTCCGACCAGGTGCATGAGGCCCACGTCGTTCTCCGAGGTCCTGGCCGCGAACTCGCTGACCAGGGAAAGACGGCTTAAGCCGTAGACTCCCATCATGAGCGAGAATGCGGCGAGAAGCGCGAAACCGAGGATGATCTTTGACTTAATGGTGATCTTCATGGCACACCTCCCGCAAAAGCAGCGCGAGTTCCTGGGTGTCGAGGAGCGCCGCCCCGTCCGGCGCCAGGCCCTTGACCGCGCGTCCGCCTCCCCCTTCGGGCTTGACGAGGTCCCGGGAAGCGACGGGCCGGGTCCCCTCCACCTGCCCGACCCTGATCCCAGCCCCTCCCGGAGCTCTCAGGATCAGGACGTGGGGGGAGGAGGCCTCCTCCCGGGGCAGCCCCAGGAGCCTGGAGAGGTCTACGACCAGCTCGAGGCTTCCGCGCAGGTTGATGAGGCCCAGGACCTCGGGGGA
The DNA here is from genome assembly GCA_964388045.1 of uncultured Elusimicrobia bacterium. GTDB lineage: Bacteria > Elusimicrobiota > Elusimicrobia > UBA1565 > UBA9628 > CAYLZQ01. Next base: position 3,042 of record CAYLZQ010000303.1, read on the forward strand.
GGCTCCTGGAAGGGGAGCGCAGTCCGGGAGAGGAAGTATCTCGCTGAGCGCCGAGAGCTCCAGGCCGTAGCGCTCCCGGCCCAGGGCAAAGATGAGGAAGGGCGCCTCGTGGGCCGCAGGAGGGGCCGGGGCCCTTGCCAGCTCCCTGGCCCTGCGGCGGTAGAGGTCCTCCAGCTCCCCGGGAGTCCTCATGCCCCGGGTCTCGGCTTCCTTGATCCTCTCGCGGAGGGCTTCCCAGTCGATGGCTTGGCCTTTCCCCTTCATGGCGCCAGGACCTCCAGGTGCATTGTGACGAGTCCAGAGAGCTCTCCGGCCGAGATCCCGTCCGCCTCGGGGAAGACCAGGGCTTGATCGAGCCTGGAGAGCAGGGCCAGGGCGTTCTTGAAGGAGCGCTCCGAG
>CAYLZQ010000304.1:0-3433 GCA_964388045.1 uncultured Elusimicrobia bacterium
GTCCTTGAGGATGGCCCCCATGATCTGCGTCCACCAGGGAAGGACGGTCGAGCCCCCCGTCCAGTCCTTGCGCCCCAGGGAGGCGTCGTTGTCGTAGCCCATCCACGCGGAGGCGACGAGGTCCGGCGTGTAGCCGATGAACCACAGGTCGCGGTTTTCGTTGGTCGTGCCGGTCTTGCCGGCCAAGGGCCGGTTGAGGCGCCGCGCGTGCCTGCCGGTCCCGCTCTGGATCACCCACTTGAGCAGGTTGGTGACGAGGTCGTCGAGCTGCGGGCTCATGCCCTCCTTCTCCCTGGGGACGTGGCGCTCGAGGACCTTGCCCGTCGAGTCCTCCACCCGCACCACGTCGAAGGGCTGGACGTAGATGCCGCCGTTGGCGAAGGTGCCGAAGGCGCTGGCCATCTCCAGGGGGCTCACCACCGAGGAGCCCAGGCCCAGGGAGAGGACCGCGTCAAGCTCTGACCTGATCCCGGCCTTGTGGGCGAGCTCCACCACCACGGGGGGCCCCACGCGCTCGATCAAGCGCACCGAGACCACGTTCCGGGAGAGGGCCAGGGCCTTGCGGAGGGTGATCGTGCCCAGGAACTTGCCGTCGAAGTTGTTCGGGACCCAGATCTTAAAATCCGCGGATTGGGCGAAGGGGGCGGTGGCCAGATTGATCGAGTACTGGTCCGTGGCCCCCTCCAGGAGCCTCCAGTCCCGGCCGTCGTAGTAGTAGGCCAGGGGGGCGTCCTCGATCAGGGAGGCCGAGGTCATGCCGGACTCCAAGGCCGCGGCCCAGACGAAGGGCTTGAAGGTCGAGCCGGGCTGGCGGCGGGCCTGGACGGCCCGGTTGAATATCCCCTCGCGCCCCCCCACCATGACCCGCACCGCCCCGCTCTTGACGTCAAGCAGGAGGAAGGCCCCCTGGATCTTGGGCGGGGGGATGGTCGAGACCTCGACCCCCTCGGCCGCGAGCCTTGCCTCCTTACGCTTGCTCTCCCACTCCTTGAGGGCCTTCCGGTCGAACTCAGCCAGGCTCTTCTCCATGAGGGCCTCGGCCGTCCTCTGCATGTCGAGGTCGAGGGTCGTATGGATGGCGAGGCCCCCGCGCCAGAGGGTATGATACCCATAGCGCCTCTCCAGGCGACTGCGCACGTGCTCGACGAAATAGGGGGCCTGGGTCGCCTCGGTGAGGGGCTTGGCGGCCGGGACGGGGATCGCGAGGGCCGCCTCCCTCTCCTCCCGCGTGATCATCTTCTCCTCGTACATCCGCTGCAGGACGATCGCCCGGCGCTTCTTCGCGTTCTCCGGGTGAACGAAGGGGGAGTTCCCGCGCGGGGCGCGGATGGTCCCGGCCAGGAGGACGCAGTCCGCGAGGGTGAGCTGCGAGACCTCCTTTGCGAAAAAGATCCTGGCTGCGGCCTGCACCCCGTAGGCCCCCTCCCCGAAGTAGACCTGGTTCAAATACATCTGGAGGATCTCTGTCTTGGAAAAGTTGCGCTCTATCTGGACCGCGAGCAGCATCTCCCGAAGCTTTCGGACGAGCTTGCGCTCCCTGCCCAGGAATCGCTGCTTGGCGAGCTGTTGGGTGATGGTCGAGGCCCCCTGCACGACTCGGCGGGCCATGAGGTTGACCAGGGCCGAGCGGACGATCCCCTTGAGCGAGAGCCCCCAGTGCTTGAAGAACTGGTCGTCCTCCACCGCGATGACGGCGTTCTGGAGGTCCACCGGGATCCTGGAGAGGGGCAGGAGGGCCCGCTTCTCGATGGAAAGCTCGGAGATCACTCGGCCCTGGACATCGAGGACGCGGGTGCTCAGGGGAGGGGTGTAGGACTCCAGGGCGGCCATGTCAGGCTGGCCTCGGAGCAGGCGCCGCAGGCACCAGGAACCGAGGAAGGTCAGGAAGGCCAGGACAAGGAAGGCGGAATAGAACCTCGGCCGGGACACTCCCGGATTATATCATTTGGCCTCACGGAGAACGGGAGGCCCCCGGACAGACAAACAACATATAATAGAATGCATGTCGTCTTCTTACGATGTCATCGTGATCGGCGGAGGCGTGACCGGGGCAGGGGTGGCACGCGACTGCGCCATGAGGGGACTCAAAACCCTGCTCTTGGAAAGGGCCTCTCCCGGCATGGCGACCACAGCGGCCTCCACCCACCTCATCCACGGGGGCCTGCGCTACCTTCTCTATGACCGCCTGACCACCCACACCACCTGCTGGGATTCGGGCCACATCGCGAGGATCGCAAGACCCCTTTTGTCGCGGCTTCCCATCCTCTGGCCGGTCTACTCCTGGCACACCCATGGGCTTGAGACCGTAGAGACCCTGCTCGAGGCCTACGACGGGTTCCAGCGCATGAAGGGAGGCAAGCCCCATCTCAGGCTCTCCGCGGAGGAAACCCTCAAGCTCCTCCCCCTTAAGGCGGAAGGCCTCCTGGGCTCGGTCTCTTTCGACGAATGGTGGGTGGACCCGGTGGCCTTGGTGGAGAAGAACCTCGAGTCAGCCAGGGCCCACGGGGCCGAGCTCAGGACCGGCCGGGCCGCGACCGGCTTCCTGCGCCAGGAATCTCGGGTCGCCGGGGTCCGGGCAGGGAGCGATGAGATTGCCTCGCGCATCGTGATCAACGCGGCGGGGCCCTGGATCGGCAAGCTGGCGGGCTTGGCCGGCCTTCGCGTCCCCCTGCGGCTGCAGAAAGGCACGCATCTGGTCTACCGGGAGCGCCTGCTCCCCACAGGGCTCCTCCTCGAGGCGGAAGGAGGAGGCCGCTACGTCTTCTTGGTCCCCTCCCCCCAGGGGACCCTCCTAGGCCCCACGGACCTCCCGGCCCCTGAGGACCCGGACCAGGCCCGCACCAGCCCCGAGGAGATCGGCTACCTCCTCAATTCCGTAAAGCTCTACCTCAAGGACTTCCCGGAGAGATTCGACTCCACGATCCTGGGCACCCGCCCGATCCTTAAGCAAAGGGGAAGCGAGAAACTCCTCTCCCGCGACTACCAGGTATTCGACCACGGCAAAAAAGACGGGCTGGAAGGCCTCCTGACCATCGGGGGAGGCAAGATGTCCGACTTCCGCGTGATGGCAGAGGCGGTCACAAACCTTGCCTGCTCCAAGCTGGGGGCAAGCACCCCATGCCGCACCCACCTGGAAACCCTCTCCGGCGAGCCGGTGGGGGAAATCCCGGAATTCTCCAGGCCCTGGAGGCCGCTCAGGAGATTTCTCAGAAGGCACCCCCACCTGAGGGAGCTCCACGCCCTGGCTTACCTGGGAGCGGACTTCCTGAGGCACATGGCCAGGAAGGCTTTCAGGGCGAACAGAACGGCCACCGCGGAGGAATTCGAGGAATACTACGGATAAAGGCAACGGCAAAACGGCTAGACGCTATGAGGACTTCCTCAGCCGCGTCTGTGCCGGGCCTTCCTAGGCCTGGCCTAATAGACCCCGCGC
>CAYLZQ010000305.1:0-3428 GCA_964388045.1 uncultured Elusimicrobia bacterium
CTCCTTCGGCTACTACGGGACCGGCGACGACTTCAGGGTCTTCGAGGCCACCTCTCCCGCCTCCGCCGGCCTCGTGGTCCTGTCCTTCGGGGTCAAATCCGAGAACCGTCGGGTGCGGCTCGTCTCAGGGGCCAGGCTCATGAACAAGAGATGAGGGCGCCCAGCGCGAGGGAAAGGGGCGCGGGGCTCGTGATCGCGCTCCTCACCCTGGCGGTCACGGGGATACTGGCCGCCGCGGTTTCCTCGGCCATGAGGACCCTTCTCAGGGACTCCCTCTACCAGGAGAGGCTCCTCCAGGCCCAGGCCATCGCGGAGTCGGGAGCCGAGGAGGCCCTGGCCCGGCTCTCCCGGGACGGGGCCTGGCGGGAGGGCTTCGGCAAGAAGGGCTTTCTTGAGGGCTATTTCGAGGTCGTCCTCTCCTCAGGCCCGGCTCCCACGGTCACCGCCACCGGCTATTCCAAGCCCCTGGCCCTCTTCGGCAGGGCCCGCCGCAGGGTGAGCTTCAAGGCCCGGGTCGTCCCCCTGCCCCGGCTGCTCTACGGGGTCGCCGCCGGAGACACCCTGTTCTTCATCGCAGGGCAGAGCCTGGTGGACAGCTACGACTCTGAGGCGGACCCGGACCCCAGGGAGTTCGGAAAAAACGGGAACGCGCTCACCAACCGCAACCTCGTGATCGCGGGCAAGGGGACGGCGGTCTACGGGAACGCCGCCTACCGGACCGGGAGCGAGCCTCCCCTGGGAGCGGTCTCGGGGCAGGTCCTGAAGTCCCAGCAGGACCTGGCCCTCCCGCCCGAGGACGGCTCGGCTTACGTCGGCGAAAACGACAACCAAGCCGGCCTGCAGCCTTCCTTCATATACGACCCGGCGCGCAGGCGCCTGCTCGTTCCCTGGAACGCCGTGGCGACCATCCGCTCCGGGGTGTACCACTTCAACGAGATGAGGATAGACGGGACCCTGAGGGCCAAGCCGGTCGAGGGGCCTGTCGTCATCTACCTGAGCGGAGGGCTCAATCTCACGGGCAATCTCGAGAATCCCTCGAAGATCCCGGCGAACCTGGTGATTTACGGCCAGGGCTCAAACATCGCCTGGACCCTGGCGGGGCAAAGGCCGCTCTACGCCGCGCTCTACGCCCCGACCACGGACGTCATCCTCAGCCAGAGCCTCTACGGGGCCCTGGCAGGAAGGAAGGTCTCCTTTCTCAGAGGGGCTCTGCATTACGACTCAAGCCTCGGAGGTCCCAGGGCCTACGCGGTCCGGGTGGCGCCTAAGAGCTGGGGGAGCAGGTAATCAACATTTCCAATCGCCGGATACGGACCCGTATGTCCGGCTATCATGCTCAGCAAGATTGGCCGCGAGGCGCAAGGGCAAAGTTCAGGGTCCAATAATTCCGCAGCCGTCCCGGGCGCTCAAGTGGAAAAGCGGAGAAACCTCCCTCAGGCCTTGCGGGCCTGGGGTTGGGCGGGGGGCGGGGTTTCCCGGCCGTGGGAGGGGGTCCTGGCCGGAAGGGTGAAGTAAAAGCGCGAGCCCTTGCCAACCTGGCTCTCCACCCCGATCTTGCCCCCGTGGGCCTCCACCACTTGCTTGCTCAAGGCCAGGCCGATCCCCGTGCCCCTCTCGGCCCCGACGGCCTCCACCCCGGGGACCTGGGAGAACTTCTGGAACATGAGCTTCATGTGCTCGGGCGGGATGCCGGGCCCGGTGTCCTTGACCGCGCAGCAGTACTCCCTTCCCGCCTGGCCTTCGAGCTCCAGGGTGACGGCGCCGCCGTGGGGCGTGAACTTGAGGGCGTTGGAGACGAAGTTCTGGGAGACCCTCTTGACGAGCTGGACGTCCACGAAGACAGGGGCCTTCTCCAGGCGGAGCTCGATCTTGAGCTCGATGCCCCTCTGGCCGGCGGCGGCCAAAAACATCTGGTGGATGTCGCGCGCGATCTCACAGAGGTCGGCCTCGGCGCGCTTGAGCTTCATCATCCCGGCCTCGAACTTGGCGAGGTCCAGGATCTCGCTGATCATGCCGTTCAACTCCTCGCTCGACTGCCTGATGATCTGGATGGCCTTGACCTGGGCCTCGGTCAAGGCCTTCTTGTTCATGAGGAGGAGATCCGCGTAGCCCATGACGCTGTTCAAGGGGTTGCGCAGGTCGTGGGTGATCGAGTGCATGAACTCCTCCTTCATGCGGTCGAGCTCCCCCAGGCGCACGGCCATCTGGTTGAACTCCGAGGCGAGCTGCCCGAGCTCGTCGGCGCGGCCCGAGGGGATCCTGTGGTCGAGCTTGCCCTGGCCGATCCTCCTGGCCCCGTCCGCCAGGAGCCTGATGGGGCTGGTCAGGCCCGCGGCGGCCAGCCACCCGACCAGGAGGCCCAGGAGGAGGGAGCCCAGCACCACCGACTGGAGGAAGCGCTTGACGCTTTTCGCCAGGGCCGAGCTGATCTGGGCCTGGAGGAGGTCCGGGTTGAAGGCGATGCGGGCCTGCCCCACTTGGCTCGCCCTGACCGTGACGGGGCCGACGTAGAGGTAGGGGTTCGCGGGCTCCGGCTCGATCTTCTTGCCGATCTGGGCAGGGTCCGGGTGGGCCAGGATGATCCCGCTGTTGTCCACCATGTCCGCCGACGCCACCTCCTTGCGCCGGACCAGCTCCCGAAGGTAGTTGAGGAGGGCTATGTCCTCGTTGGTCAGGAGGGCCTCCTCGCAGACCTTGACCAGGCTTCCCAGGGCCTGCCTCTGCTGGATGCGGATCTGGTGGAGGATCTCGGCCTTCTGGGAGTAGTAGAAGAAGAGGGAGGCCGCGCTCAGGACCGCGAAGACGATCAGGGTGAAATAGGAGGCGAAGCGGGTCCTCAGATTCATTGTCCTTCAAGGATAACAATTGGGCAGGGGGGAGGCAAGCGGACGCCGATTTTGTTTTCAGGCCCCGGGGCTAATATGTAGAATGCCATTCCAATGAGCGCGCGAGCGGCCCCTCATTCCAGGGAGCATCCCCTTTATCCATCCTGGCTCCCGGCCTTCCTGCTTTTCGCCTTCGTATTCTCGCTCGGGCTTCTCTCTGTCCACGAGTCCTCGACCTGGATCCATGTCAGGACAGGGGCCAGGATCCTGGGGGAGAGGGGGGTCCCCAGGGCGGACACCTTCTCATACACCGTGGCGGGCAGGGCCTGGACCACGGACTCCTGGCTTGCGGACGTGATCTTCCACTTGCTGCACGAGCGGTTCGGCCCAGCGGGCCCGGCGGCCTTCAAATCCGCGGCCGCGGCCCTGGCCTTCGCCCTGCTCTCGCCCTTGGGCCTGGCCGGACCCCTTGTGGCCGCCGGGGTCCTGGGTCATGATGGTGTCCACCACGGTTCGGGCGAGTTCGCCGGGGCTGAGTTCCGGGCCCCATTGCTTTTCCAGGGCGGCAAAGATCTGGCTGAAGTTCCAGAGCTTCTGTATCTC
>CAYLZQ010000306.1:0-3422 GCA_964388045.1 uncultured Elusimicrobia bacterium
AGCCGAGCCCCAGGGGGGTGTAGGTATAGATCATGGGCCACCAGTAGATGTTGGCTTCCATGGTGTTGGCAGGGCCCCCGGCCAGGTCCTTTCCGGCTATGGTCTCGATGTCTATGTGCCTGGGGAGCTTGAACTGAAGCCCCCCCTGGAGCCTGATGAACTTGTGGCTCCTGGAGGCGGGCTCCACGATTTCAAGGGGGCTGACCAGGGCATCCCTGCTCTCAACGTGGTTGCTCAGGACCTTGACCAGGACGTTCACGTACTCGTGGGCCTTGTAGTTGGCCAGGGCTCCTTCCGCGAAGGAGTCGTGGTCTTTGGCGGGTCTTCCCTCGGCGAACAGGAGCAGATTGAGCTTCCCCAGGGGCCTTTGGTCGGTCAGGGCCCACTGGGCGAAGTAGCCATATTCCCTTCCCTGGCCCGCCGGGGCGAAGGCTGAGGGCTTGGCAGGGGCGGCAAGGCTTGGGGCTGAAAGGCACGCAAGGGCGCTGAGCACAACGAGGAATTTGGTGTTCATGCGAAGATTCTAACTCACAATCCAGGGCTTGTCAAATCGCGCCGCTCCTCGCTGCGAAGCCGAGCCTCGGTAGGCCCAAAGGGCCCAGGCCCTGGTGGGTCCAGGGACCCAGGCGCAATGGCTGCGGAGGCTCTAAAATTAAGATGTATAATATGAAACCCATGCCAAGGATCCTGGCGCGGCTCTTGCCGGCGTTTCTGCTGGTTGTCTCTCCTAGAATCTGGGCCGGAGGAGGCCAGGAGGCTTCCTCTCGGGGCCCTCGGGCCCAGAGAGGCCCGAGCTTCGGGGGAAGGGGACCGGCCGTGGGCCTCGGCAACGGCGGCTTGGGTGTTGAAACCCTCGAGGTCCGGACCGGGATCCAGGATTACAGCATTCACTCGGGTCGAATGGACCAGGGGGCGCGTATGGGGCGGCAGTCCGGGGGATGGCGGCAGCCCGCCTCTGTTTCGCTCACGGGAGGTGCCCTTCGGAGCCAGGGCCAGGCGAGGACTCCGACAGGAGCCAAGGGGGTCCTGCCCGGTCCGGTTTTCGGGGGCGTGGGCAGCCTGCCCGAAGATTCCTTGGCTCAGGAGCAGGGAGGAAAGCCCCCGGTCTCGGGTCAACTCGACTGGGCTGTCACGGAGATCAGGAAAGGGGAGCTGGAGGTCAGGGAAGAGTCCGATCTTGGCGCTGCCGTGGCCTTAAAGAGGATCTTCGATTCGGCGGGCCTGGCTCCCGGCCTCAAGGCGGCTGAGTCCGGGACTCGGCAGGCCGTCTCAGGCAAGACCCAGGAGGCGGCTGAGAAGATCACCCGGACGGTCGAGATCGCGGACTCGGCCTCCGGCCATGACGCCCCTGGCCTCTACAGCTCCGCCCTCAGGATCGCCAAGGAGGCCGTCGCCTCCGGCCTGGGCTCAGGAGTGGCTCGGCAAGTGGCCAGGACAGTGATGGATTACGCCTTCAGGAAGGCTGAGAGGGCCCTGCCAGAGCTCGCCAACCAGGCCTATGAGGCAGCGGCCCAAGGGGACTTCGGCCGCAAGCAGGTGGAGAGGATCATCGGCTCCCCTGAGGCCAGGACCAGTGGCTCCCTGGACAAGTGGGAGCTCCTGCTGGGAAGCCCTGGGGAGCCGCTCGTTTACAACATGTCCAGGCTCAAGAGGGACGTGCGCAGGGTCCAGGATGAGGCGCGCCAGGCCCAGTCCAAGAGGATTTCAGTCCCCAAGATCTGGTTTGAGCGCAGGGGCCGCTCCTTCAAGGCCGTGCTCCCGGCTTCCTCTGTCGCGCTCCTGCCCAAGAGCCTGGAGCTCGCTTTCGCGCTCAAAGATTCTCCGGCTGCCGTCTCTTGGCGGACCGCGCTCGAGGCCTTCCGCCTGAGTCCCACCCCGGCCAACGTCTACCGGGCCCTGCGCCAGGCAGGGCTCTCCAGGACCAGGAGCTTGCTGGCCGCGGCGAAGTACTGGGTGAGGGTCTTCCTGGCCGGGCTCAGGGATAGGGTGGCCGCGGCTTTGCGGAGGATCGCGGGAAAGGGGCTCACTGAGCCTGAGAAGGCGGCCCTCATCCAGGAGATTAACCGCGGATACGAGGCCGCCCTTGGGCTTCTGGCCCGCACCGCCCGAAGCATGAGTATGAGCGAGGTCCGGGCCCTCATCTCCCATGCCATGGCCATGGCTCGAGGCTACGAGCGGCTTTCAGGCAGCTCGGCAGGGGTTGCGGCCGTGGAAACCGTCTCAAGGCGCATCAGAGAGGAAAGCGAGCGCCGAGGGCTCAAGGATGACGAGAGCAGCCCAGCCCTCCTCGCCTTGGCGCGGGGGGACTTGGACAGCTTGAGCACCTGGGTCCGGCGCATCCATGAGGCCGCTCTCGAGAAGGAGGGAGCGGGAGAGGAGCAGGCCCTGGACCTCTCAGGAGCCCGGGAGAGCCTGGAGGCTCTCCTGGCCGAGGTCCGGGAGCGTCCGGCCTCGGCTCGGGAGCTGGCGGCCGAGATCCAGTCCCTGGACTCGGAGGCCTTGGGCTTGGTCACGATCGGACGCGCTTGGATCGGAGGCCGCGAGCTCCTGGCCCTGCGCGCGCTCAAGAGCGGCAAAGCCGGCCGGCTCGAGGTCTCGGTCCTGCGCGACGAGAGCGGGCGCCCGGCCTTCGGCAGGGCCGAGCTCCTCAGGGCCGGCGGCCCGCAGGTCCTTTCCGCGAGATCCCTCTCCTCCCTTCTCGGCCGTTGAAAGCCGCGCTCTGGGCTCTCCTGGGTTTCTCCAGCCTCCACGCCCAGACCCCCCTGGACTTTCCCGGCATGGCCGCAAGCCTCGGCCGGGCTCATCGAGTGACCGCCAGGATCACCTTCGACAGGAGGAAAGCCGCCGCAGGGGGTCTCATCTTCGCGGCTCCGCGCACGACCCTCGAGGACTTTGACGCGATCCGGATGTCCGAGGCCGTGGTCACGACCTCAGGGGGCCTCCTCAGCCACGCGGCGATCACGGCCCGGGAGCACGGGATCCCCGCGCTCATCCTCCCCCATGCCCGCTGGGAGGCAGGGGCCCTGGTCCTTGAGTCGCGCAGCTTCGGAAAGCCCCGCCAGGCAGGAGGCATCCGCTACCAGCTCGTGGAGAGGGCCCGCCTGGCGCGGGTGAGGGAGGGAGAGGTCGTGAGCGTGGACGCCCTCTCAGGGAGCCTCAGGCTCCTTCCTTCCGGGACACAGGAGCTGGAGCTCGAGCTGGCCCAGGCCATGCGCGCCTTCGAGGGCCTGAGGGACTCCCAGTCCCTGGTCAACTGGTTCGCCGGGGCGGCTTCCTCAGAGGCCCTGGCTCCCAGGCTCCTGGAGGAGCTCTCGGAGAGCCTGATGGAAGGGCTGGCAAGGCCCGAGGATTTGAGGAAGGTCAGGAACGCGGTCCTGGAGGCGATCTCTCCCCGGGCGCGAGAGGCCCTCAAGGACAGGGAG
>CAYLZQ010000307.1:0-3422 GCA_964388045.1 uncultured Elusimicrobia bacterium
CGCCGCCTCTGCCTTCGCTGCGACCTGATACTCCTTCCCTTGGAGTGAAAGAGGCTTGCGCGACATGAGGGCAGGTCCTTAGAGAGGCTCTTTCGGCTTTCTGCGGAGGCCAGCAGGAGTGGACTTGAGGCTAATAGCGGTCCTTGGGGTCGGAGTCCAGTCATCCCCTCATCGCGCGGAGGGCTTGTTCGGCCAGGCGGCGGAGGCTTGGCTCCGGGTCGCTCTCCATGAGCCGGCGGACGGCGGGCTCAAGGGCCAGCGCGCGCAGGCCGAGGGCCCTCATTCCCTCCAGGGCCGCGGTCCGGACGCCGGGGTCCTCGTCTCCCAGGAGCCCCGCGATGGCCGCGGCTGACTCAGACACCGGGCGGACCCTCACCAGGGCTCGGGCCGCCTGGGCCCGCACGAGGGGCTCGGGGTCTGAGAGGGCCTCCGCGATCATGGGGGCGTAGGCCTCGCAGGCTGCCGCCTGGGCGCGCATCGCGGCCAGGGCCTCCACGCGGACCTCCGCGTCAGGGGTGAGGAGAAGGCGCGAGACCTCCCCGAGAAGGCCGCGCAGGCCCCATTGGCCCGTTAGGAAGGCCAAGGAGCGCTCCAGGGCGGGGGAGGAGCCTTCCCGGGCCATCCTTTCCAGCAGGGCTTCCGCGATCGCCTCGGCCTCCCTGCGGCCGCAGAAGCGGATGGGATCTCCTGGCTTCTTTCTTGAGGGGACGAAGCGGAAGATCAGCCGGCGCAGATCTTCGCCCTGAAGGCTGTAGATGTCGACCGCGAGGCCAGGGTTTTCCTCGCTGCACCTCTTGGAGAGTCGCTCCTCCAGGATGCCTGCCCGGCCGTAGACGCGGACAAACTCGATGCGCCCCCTCACCTCGGGGTCCTGGAAGTCCGCCCCGAAGCCGGCCAGGGTCCTCTCGTCCCAGAAAAGATTTCTGAGGGAGGGGTCGGCGACGTCCTCATAGGCCCTGGCGAGGGCTCCCGTGGCTTCCTCGCGCACCTCGGGATAGGGGCTCGCGAGCCTTGGGACCTCGGCTTCAAGGATCCGTCTCAAGCCCTCCTCGTCGAGCGGATCCTGCACGGCCTTGGCCAAGGGCTGGATTGGAGCCTTCAAGAGCTGGCCGAATTCGGCCTCCAAGGGGTCCAGGCGCGAAGCCGCGGCAGCGGCCGCAGGGGCGCTTGCGGCCGGAGGCTTTAGAGCCTGCGCGGCCAGGCCGGAGTGGAGCGCGGCCATCAGGAGGAGGGCTCTTGTCGCGTTCGCCATGCTCCCAACAGGATAGCCGGAAGGCTTGACAAAGGGAGGGTCCTAGGTCCTAGGCGAACATAGGCCGAAAGTCCCAGTGGTCTCAGCAAGGCCGGAAACTCAAGATTCCGGTTTGGAGCCCGGTGTTGGCGAGGAAGATTCGCTTATCGGGGAATCAAGGCAGGGCGTGAGCCAGCTCCTTGAGCTTGAGGGTGGGAAGAAACGGCGACTCGGGCCTTGGGGTCAAGGTCTGTTTGAGAGGATCGGGGATCAAGTCCAGCCTCTCGAGAACGATCTGGCCGATCAGCGGCTCGCACCCAGGGGGGCCTACCAGGCAATCGGTCGTCATCCTGCGTCCGGCGATCGTGACGGACAAAGGACCGGCCAAGTCCAGTTCCACCTTCTGTTCGTTGGCCAGGCAGACGACGGTCTTGTCGATTTTGCGCAATCCCAGCTTCTCGACCAAATCCTGGGGCAGAAGGATGAGGGCAGCGCCAGTATCCACCACGGCTTCCAGCTCGCATGACCTGACCTTTTTCCTGGGGAGCCGCCCTTCCTCGCAGAGAAAAGCGTCCCGTTCGTTCTCAAGGCGCGCCTTGGCCCTGATCTCGCCCATGCCCTTCATACGATCGACCCTGCCGGAAAGTTCCATAGCAAATAGTGTACACGACGCCGGGCCGGATTTCCAGGGCGATTCCGGCATGTCAGCCTGAGGGAATCGAGGTCCGAAGGAAGAGCAAGGGTTTTGCGGTTGGCGGCTCAGGGATTGAAGGCCAGGGCCTTGGCCGCGAGCTCGGCCAGTAGCCTCGCCCCGAGAGGGATCGCGCTCTCGTCCACGTCGAAGCTCTCGGTGTGGGTTCCGGCCGTGATCCCTTCCTTCTCGTTTTTGACCCCGAGCTGGAAATAGAAGGAGGGGACCCTTTCCGCCATGAGGGAGAAGTCGTCCGCGAAGGGCAGGGGCTCGAGGATCCTGAGCTTCTCAGGGCCCAGGGCTTGCTCCAGGGTCGGCCTCAGGTGCTTGAGGAGCCTGGCGTCGTTGACGGTGGGCGGGATTTCCTCGGAGAAGCTGATTTCCGCCCTGGCCCCGAAGGCTTGCGCGACATGGCGGACTATCCTGGAAATGCTCTCGCGGGCCCTCGAGCGGCTTTCGGCCGAATAGCTGCGCAGGGTCCCTGTGAGCCTCGCCTCCCCTGCCAGGGCATTGGAGCGTGTCCCTGCCTGGATCGTTCCCACGGTCAGGACCACGGGGCTCCAGATCCCTGTCTGGCGGCTCGCGACCATCTGGAGGCCCGAGAGGATCTGCCCGGCCACCGCGATCGCGTCCACTCCCTTCCAGGGGGTCGCGGCATGGGCAGAGGCTCCCTCCACCCTCACCTGCAGAGTGTCCGAGCCGGCATAGACCGCTCCGGGATGCAGTCCGGCTGACCCGGCCGGGATGTCCGAGTCCACGTGCAGGGTCACGATCGCCGACACTCCCTCAAGAGCCCCTTCCTTGATCATGAGGGGAGCCCCTCCCTCCTCCCCCTCGGGCGGGCCCTCCTCGGCAGGCTGAAACAGGAGCCTGACGTCTCCGGCCAGGTCCTTTCGGCGGGCCCAGAGGAGCTCGGCAGCTCCCAGGGTGATGGCCATCATTGCGTCATGGCCGCAGGCATGGGAGACTCCGGCCTTTCGCGAGCGGGTGGGCGCGTCTCTTTTTTCCTGGATCGGGAAGGCGTCCATGGGGGCGCGGAGCGCGACAGTGGGCCCGGGCCTTCCACCTTTGATCGTGGCCACCACGCCGGTCTTGGCGATCTCAGTCCGAACATCCGGGAGCCCCAACTCCGAGAGGTAGGATGCCACCCTGCGCATGGTCTGGGTCTCCCGGTTGGCAAGCTCAGGATTCTTGTGGAGCGCGCGGCGCAGGGCGATCCATTTTTGAGCCTGCGGGGGAGCGGGAGATTCCCCTCCCTGGGCCGGAAGGCCTCCAAGAACCAGGAGACCCAATAACGGGAGCAGAGACTTCCTTCCCATGGCGAGACGCCTTGCTCCCTGAGGGATTCCCGGGAGGGTCATCCTGAGGGTCAGTTGAGCCTGCCCGTTGCGCAGGAGCGGCTGTAGAGCACGAGGTTCGATACCATCTCGACAGCTTGACAGGCCCCCTCTGGGTTCACGATCCCCCGGCCGTAGGGGCCCTCCCTGGCCTCCGAGGCGC
>CAYLZQ010000308.1:0-3418 GCA_964388045.1 uncultured Elusimicrobia bacterium
AGGACCCAGTTTCCGGTCAGGACCTTCTCCCCCAGGCCTGGGTGGTTCGAGCACGATCCCCTTGAGCTCGCGAGGAGCCAGGAGAGGGCCCTGGACGCTGTCCTCTCCCGGATCCCCAGGCGGGCCAGGGTCCTCGGCCTGGGCCTGGCCTGCCAGCGCTCGAGCTTCGTCCTCTGGGATCGGGAGACCGGCAGGCCCGCGGCCAGGGCCCCGAGCTGGAGGGACGGCCGGGCGGCAGGCGTGATCGTCCCCCTCCAGGACCGCCAGGCCCAGGCCCACGAGGTCACCGGCCTCTACCTGACCCCCTACTACTCAGCCCCCAAGATGCGCTGGCTCCTGGACAACTCCCAGGAGGCCAGAAGCCTTCTGGAGGCCGGACGGCTCATGGCAGGCCCGGTCGCGAGCTTCCTGGTCTGGAGGCTCACGCGCGGGGAGGTCTTCGCCGCAGACCCCTCCCTGGCCCAGCGCATGATGCTCATGAGCCTGGGAACCCTGGACTGGGACCAGGCCATGCTTTCCCTTTTTCAGATACCCTCCGAGATACTGCCCAGGATATTGCCCAGCGCCGGGGAGTGGGGCCATGCCCTGCGCCGGGGGCGGCGCCTTCCCATCCTCTCGGTCCTGGGGGACCAGCAGGCGGCCGTCATCGGCCTGGGAGGGATGGAGAAGGGCTCCTCTGTCGCCAACTACGGGACCGGAGCCTTCTTTCTCCACAACACAGGGCAGGATCAGCGCCGGATCCCGGGGCTTTTGACCTCGGTGGGCTGGAAGAAGGGCTCCGAGGCCTGCTTTCTCCAAGAGGGGACCGTGCACGCGGCCGGAGGGGCCTTTGATTGGCTCAGGCAGAACCTGGGGCTTCTCCAAGGGCCTGGGGACATCGAGAGGCTCTGCCGGGCCTCCCGGGAGAGGCTGCTCGCCCTTCCGGCCATCGGGGGCCTGGGAGCCCCGCGCTGGGACTACGTGACCAAGACCGCTTTCTTCGGGCTCACCCCCAAGACCAAATCCGCGGATCTGGTGCGGGCCGTGGCCGAGGCCATCGCCTTCCTGATCGCGGACATCGTCTCGGCCCTGCGCTCGGGGGGCCTCTCCCCCGGCCTCGTGCGCGCCTCGGGGGGGCTTTCGCGCGTCAACAGCCTCATGCAGTTCCAGTCGGACATCCTGGGCCTGGAGGTCCGCCGCTGCCGGGAATCCGAGGCCACCGCCCTGGGAGCCGCCTCACTGGCCGCCCAGGCCGCCGGGGCCCCCTGGGCCGCTCGACTGCGCGAGGGCCGCTCGGAGAGGGTCTTTGAGCCCTCCCTGACTCCCCAGGAGGCGCAGCGCAGGCTCTCGGACTGGAGCCTTTTTGTCTCGGCGCAGGCCAGGCTCAGCCGGGAGGTCAAGAGCCTCTAGCCGTTTCCCGTTCGCGCTCCGCCGGCTCCAGTTGCTGGAAGCGGTAGAGGGTGGCGTAGATTCCTCCCTTGGCCATGAGATCCTCGTGGCTGCCCGCCTCCCTGAGCTCCCCGTGGTGGAGGACCGCGATCCGGTGGGCGTTCTTGAGGGTGGAGAGCCTGTGGGCGATGACGAGCACCGTGCGGCCGGGATAGAGCCTCTCCAGGGCCTCCTGGACGCTCCGCTCGCTGGCCGCGTCCAGGTTCGAGGTGGCCTCGTCGAGGATCAGGACCCCGGGGTCCTTGAGCACGGCCCTGGCTATGGCCAGGCGCTGGCGCTGCCCCCCTGAGAGGCGCAGGCCGCGCTCCCCCAGAGGGGTCTCGAGGCCCTGGGGCATCTGGCTCACGAAGGAGAAGGCGTCCGCGACCTCGAGGGCTTTTTTAACCTCCTCCGGGCTTGCCCCCGGCCTTCCTACCGCTACGTTTCCGGCCACCGTGTCGCCAAAGAGGATGGTGTCCTGGGAGACCAGGCCCAGGCCTTGGCGCAGGGATGGTAGGGAGTAGTCGCGCAGGTCCCTTCCATCGAGGAGGATGCGGCCCTGGGTGGGATCGAAGAGCCTCAAGAGGAGGTGCGCCAGGGTGGTCTTGCCCGAGCCCGATGGCCCGGCCACGGCCAGGACCTCTCCCGGGGCGACGCGCAGGCTCACGCCCCTCAGGGCCCACTGTTCCCGGCCCGGGTAGCGGAAGGAGACCCTTTCGAACTCGATGCCCCGACCCAGGCCCTTGAAGGCCGCGGCCCCGGGCTTCTCCCGGACCGCAGGCTTCTCGTCGAGGACTTGGAAGACCCGGTCCGCGGAGGCCAGGGCCATCTGGAGGGTGGAGTTGAGCTGGGAGAGGTTCTTGATGGGGCCGTAGGCCGCGAAAAAGCTTCCCAGGAAGGTGAAGAAGGAGCCAGGGGTCATCTCCCCCCCGATGATGGCCTTTCCCCCCTGGTAGACGATGGCGGCCATGATGAGGCTTCCCAGGAACTCCATGAGGGGGCCGGAGAGGGCTGTGGCCCTGAAGTAGCGCATCATCTGGCCGAAGAGGGAGTCGTTCTCGCGTTTGAACCTGGAGATCGCCCCCTCCTCGTAATTGAAGGCCTTGACCACGAGCATCCCCTGGAGGCTCTCTTGGAAGCGGTGGGTGATCTCCCCCATGAGCTCCTGGCTCTGGCGGCTGGCCCCCCGGAGCTTCTTGCCCAGGACGGCCAGCACGGCTCCGGCCAGGGGAATCGCGACCAGGGCGGTCAGGGCGAAGCGCCAGTGGATGAAGAACATGACCCCCATCAGGACCAGGACCGTCAGGGTGTCGCGCACCAGGTAGAGGGGCACGAAGTGGAGGCCGTCCTGGAGCCTGGCCATGTCGTTGGTCAAGCGCGAGAGGAGTTCTCCGCTCCTGTTTTTCCAGTAGAAATCCATGGAGAGCTCGTGGAGGCGGCGGAAGAGGTCCTCGCGCAGGTTCTGGGTGATCCTTTGGCCCAGGTAGCTCATCAGGTAGCTCTGGGCGTAGGTGAAGACCATCTTGAGCAGGAAGACCCCTGGGATCAGGGCCACGACCAGATGGAGCATGGCAGGGTCCTTGTGGACGAAAACGTAGTCCACGGCGGGTTTGAGGACCCAGACCGTGGCTCCGTTCAAGGCCGCCACTCCCAGCATGGCCAGGCAGGCTTGGAGGAACCTTCCCCGATAGGGCTTGAGATAGGGCTTGAGGCGCTGGAAGGAGTTCACTAGTGCTATTTTCCCATATTTGGAGGCACCGGTCCATCCCGGTTTCGTTGACAGCTTGCGGCGGGGAATGATATCGTAGAATGAAAGATGGGGGGTTCTATGACCACTGCCACGCTTGAGATCCATCCTGATCTTCAGAAGTTTCTTTCGAAGAAACAGCATAAATTGCTCATAGGGGGACAGTGGCTCGAGGCTGCCTCGGGCAGGATCTTCGAGACCTTCAACCCAGCCACAGGGGAAGCCATCGCCCGGCTGGCCGAGGCCGACGCGGCCGACGTGGAC
>CAYLZQ010000309.1:0-3412 GCA_964388045.1 uncultured Elusimicrobia bacterium
CGCAGGCTTCCCACGGAGCTTGAGATGAAGGCCATGCGCCTGGCCTGGCACGTGGCGATCCATGCCCGCACCCATGCGGCCGTCATCTGCCGCGGCTCCTGCACACTCGGGATAGGCTCCGGCCAGACCTCGCGCCTGGACGCCGTGCGCCTAGCCCTGGTCAAAAGCCAGGAGCGCCACCCCATCCTCCCCGCGGGGCTTCCCATGGTCATGGCCTCGGACGGCGCCCTCTCGGTCGAGCACGTCCACGAGGTCGCTCAGGCCGGGATCACCGCGATCATCCAGCCCGGGGGCTCAAGCGAGGACAAGGACGCCCTCGATGGCTGCGACCGCAAGAACCTGGCCATGGTCTTCACCGGAGTCAGGCACTTCAGGCACTAGGAACCTGAGCAATTAATCAGCTTTTCGAGTCGAGGACTCATATGTTGGTTTGTTCCTGTAATGTATTCGAGATGGCTCCATTTTCGTGAGTAATTGCTCAGGTTCCTAGGTGGAAGAAAGCCTGGCCCCAACCCTCAAATCCCTGCTGGGAAAAGCGCGCAGGGCCTGGTCCCGCTTCGAGAAGGGAGAGGAGGATGGCCTGCACGACTTCAGGGTCTCCGTGAGGCGGCTCCACACCCTGCTCAAGGCCTTTCGGAAATCAATCAAGGGAAAGCTTCCCAAGAAGCAGATCCAAGGCCTTAAAGCCATCATCGCAGCCAGCAACCGCTCCAGGGACCAGGAGGTGTGGCTTGCCTGGCTTGAAGCCCATAAGGAGCGCCTTGAGCCCCAGGCTGCCCAGACCCTCGAAAGGGAGATCGCCAGGCTGCGCTCGCGCCTCAACGCCCTGCGGCGCCGGATCCGCTTTGAGTTCAGGCGGCCTTTCCAGGACCTGTGCGAAAGCCTGCGCACCCATTGCCGCCTCTGCCGGGTCAGGGCGGGGACTGCCAAGGAGATGGTCCAGGAATACAGCCAGGAGGTCCGTCGCAGGCTCTCGAGGCTGGAATCAGAAAGACAGAAGGGAAGGATCCACAAGGCCAGGATCAGCGTCAAGCGCCTGCGCTACCTGCTCGAGCCACTGGCCGGCGCTCCGGATCTTAAGAAAGCCGTGGAAGACCTGCGCAGCGCGCAGGGGATCCTCGGGCAGATCCACGATCTTCACGTCTTCTCCGCCCAGGCCATTCGAATCGCTCCGGAGGAGCTCCCACGCCTCATGAAGGAGGAGCGTCGAAGCCTCTTTGAGACCCTGCGCAAAACCTGCCTCAAGCGTTGCCTCGCTCTGTGCCGGGGCCTCGCCCTCAGAGCTCCCAGCATTCGTTGGCGTGCCGAAGAAGCGAGTGATCCGTGGCCGCCATCTCGATGAAGTCCCTCACCCTCGGATGGGCCCAGCCGCTCTGGACAGCGGCCCAGGCCTCTGGGAGGTCTTGCATTTTGAGATCAGCCACGACGAATGGCATGGCGTTGAGGAGCTTGACTTTCCCGTTCGGGACAACCAGGATCATGGCCTGGGGGCTCTCCAGGCGCACCCTCATCTCCTCAAGGATGTCCCAGGGATAGATGGAGAGCCGCACGGCCTGATGATGATAGGCGGCCCTGGCCTTGAGGGCCTCGAGAGCCAGGCGCCAATCCTCAGGACTGGGGGCCAGGGTGTCCCAGGAGAGGGCCGCCCTCCCCAGGCGCATCAAGGGGCCGGTCACGAAGGCTCGCGCCCCGCAGGAGACGGCCAGGTCGTAGACCTCCGGGGCCTCCTGGATGTTGAGCCTGGTGGGGACGAAGACCAGCTCGGGCCCCAGCCCTCGGCGGGAAAGCCTCTTCAAGGAATCCACGGCGCCCTCAAAAGGCCCCTCGGGCCGCACCCTCTCATGGACAGCGGGCGTCGCCCCATCCACGCTAACCTGCACGCAGGCGACCCCCAGGGCCTTGAGGCGGTCCGCCGCGGCCTCGTCGATCAGGAGCCCATTGGTCTCGATCTTGATCTCGACCCCGTCCTTGCGCAGGATCTCCAGGATCTCCCAGAAATGGGGAACGGCCAGGGGCTCTCCTCCGCCGAAAGCGACATAAGGGACGCCGACCCTGATTATCTCGCGGGCAAGCCCAAGGGCTTGCCCGCGAGACATCTCGTCAGGCCAGCCTCTGGAGGGGCCTGACTCCTCGCAGCAGTGGAGGCAGCGGCAAATGCAGGAATTGGTGAGCTGCCAGGCAAGAAAGAGGGGGGCCTGGTAGTCTCCCACCGCGGCCCCCCTCCCCTGCGTCACGTGAACCGGATGTAAGGCTGGGCCATCACCCGCTCGGAAACCTCCTCAAGAGTCGGGGTCTCCCAGGCGAGTTTCTCCTCGGCTTTCGCCTTGGCATCCGCTACGGTCTTCTGCTCGTTCATTGTGTCTCCTTGCGCCGGACCTGTTGCCTCCTCCGGCCTGCCGGTCAGACCGCGACCGGCAAATTCTCTTCCAAAAAAACCCGGTCGTCGGCTCTGGAGGGCAGGGCCTCCTCCTGAGCCGCCCTGCGCAGGGCGGCGAGGGTGCGCGGATCCCTCCAGGCCCGGCCATAAGCCTCCCAGGCCTGCCTAAGGCTCATGCTCTTGAGATCCGCGCAAAAATAGGGAAGAGCGGCCGAGACCTTGACCTTCCCGTCAGGCAAGACGAGAAGGGTCCCGGAGGGGCCCTCCTGGCTCAGCGCCTCCTGGATCGAAAAGGGCCTGAAGCAGAGCTCCATCCTGCCGGAAAGCTCCCTCTCCTTGCGCTCCAAGAGTTTATAATAATTTCCCCAGTCCTGCTCGCTCGACTCAAGCCTCTCCCAAAGCCTGGAGGCCCTGCCCAGGCGCATAAGCCTGCCTGTGTTGAAGCGGAAGGCTCCCAGCTCGGCGGCCAGGGCCATGACCGCTTCCGCCTCGTGGATGTTGAGGCGAGTGGGGGCGAAGGTGATCTCGAGCGGCATGCCCAGACGCGTGATGATTCGGCAGGCCTGCTTGACTTTCTCCAGGGAGGCTCCCGGCCTCATCCTGGCATAGGTCTCCTGGACCGCCCCGTCAATGGAAACCTGAATCGAGCGGATGGGCAGACCTGAAAGCCGCAGGGCTTGGGCTTCGCCGAAGCCCTGGGCATTGGTCTCGATCTTCAGGTAGACCCCCCCGCGGCCCAGGGCCTCGGCCAGCTCGAGGAAATGGGGGACGAGGGTCGGCTCCCCGCCGCAGAGCATGACGTAAGGAATTTTCCCCTCGACAACCTGCGCGGCGAGGCTCATCGCCTCGCCTTGCGTCATCTCATCCGGGAGGGCCCTCCCGGGGGCGGAGTCCGTGCAGCAGTGCAGGCAGGCCAGGTCGCAATCGCGCGTGAGCTGCCAGGAGATCATGGCGGGAACGCCCAGGGACTCCAGTCTCACGGCGCTCCCAGGACCAGCCCCAGGATCAGGGCGCCAGTGGCCGCGATATAGCAAA
>CAYLZQ010000310.1:0-3409 GCA_964388045.1 uncultured Elusimicrobia bacterium
GACGGGAAGCGCATTGAGATCGACATCAATCCGGGTGACCGCGTGTTGTTCGGCGAGTCCCACGTCGAAATAGCGCCTGGGAAACCGGTCCCGGAAGGCGTCGAGCCCCGTCCCCTCGGGCATGGCCGCGGTGATTCCCACGATCCGCGGGTCCCGCTCGGCCTCGCGCAGGAGCGCCTTGGAGAAGACCGCGGTGTAGCTCGGCGCAGCGGGCTTGGGGACGGGAGCCTTGAGGAATTTTCCCGTCGGGATGTCGAATTTCTGGGGACCGTGCCAGGTGTATTGGTCGGCTTCCGCCGGGGCGTAGCCCTTGCCCTTCTTGGTGATGCAGTGCAGGAGGATGGGTCCCTTCATGGCCTTGACATGCTGGAGGACCTTGACGAGCTGGACCACGTCGTGGCCGTCCACGGGCCCGAAGTAGGCGAAGCCCATCTCCTCGAAGAGCATCCCGGGGAAGAGCAGGACCTTGGCGCGCTTGGCGACGCGCAGGATGCTCGCTCCCCAGAGCTACTAGCGCGGCAGGTAGTTCTTCAACCACTACTCAGCGATCCTCACGGCTCCCAGGGTCAGGAGTTTGGTCAGGAAGGTCCCCAGGGCCCCGACCCGGTGCGAGATGAACATCTGGTTGTCGTTCAAGACCACGAGGAGGTCGGACTGGAGCATCCCGGCGTTCTGGAGCCCCTCGTAGGCCTCTCCCCCGGTCAGGCAGCCGTCGGAGACGATGGCCACCACCTTGTTTTTCTCTCCCTTGAGGTCCCTGGCAGCGGCCATGCCCAGGGCGGCGGAGATGGCGGTCGAGGCGTGGCCGGCCCCGAAGGCGTCGTAGGGGGACTCGCCGCGCCGCAGGAAGCCGGAAATTCCGCCCAACTGCCTGATCCTCTTCAAATCCTCGCGCCGGCCGGTGAGTATCTTATGGCCGTAGGTCTGGTGCCCAGTGTCCCAGACCAGCTTGTCTATGGGGGTGTTGAAGACGTGGTGGAGGGCGACCGTGATCTCGGCTGCCCCGAGGCTGGAGCCGAAGTGGCCCCCGATCTTGGAGATCGTGTCGATCAAGTACTCCCTCATCTCGGAGACGAGTTGGGGGAGCTTTTCGACGGGAACTTCCCTGAGGTCTTCCGGCGAGTCGATCTTGGAAAGCAGTTCCATGTCAGTTTTCCCTCGCGATGATGTAGTCGGCCAGGTCGTGCAGGATCCGGGCCTTGGCCCCGAAGGAGCCGAGGCAGGCGTGGGCCCGCCGGATGAGGGCCTTGGCCTTTCGGCGCGCGGCCTCCACGCCGTAGAGCGAGACGTAGGTCAGCTTCTTGTTCTGGGCGTCCGACCCCTTCTTGCCCAGCTTTTCCTTGTCTCCCACGACGTCGAGGATGTCGTCGGCGATTTGGAAGGCCAGTCCGACCGCGAGCCCGTAGGCTCGCAGCCGCATCCTCTGCTGCTGGCTGCCGCCGGCCAAGATGGCTCCAGCTTCCAGGCTCGCGGCTATAAGGGCCGCCGTCTTATGGAGGTGGATGTATTGGAGGCGGGCGCGAAGGGCGCGGCGGGCCCCGTTGAGCCCCCCTCCCCACTGCTCGCCCCCTCCCCGTGGGGGAGAGGGCGAGCGCCAGCGGCGCTTGGCCCCCTCGGCGTGCCTCAGCCCTTCGGGCCCGGGGCGCCGTCGCCATTGACGTTCTATCACCGCGCCCGCGCGAGTGCCACTGGCACTCGCGCCCCCGTGGGGGAGGTGAGGCGTTATGCCCTCGGCCAACAAGTCGGCCGCCTGCCCGCCTACCATCCCCTGGGTCCCGGCCCCCTGGGCGAGCGCGCGCACCAGGTCCGCGGTCCGGCGGGCGCTCAAGCCGCACTCCAGGGCGCTTGCGGCCGCGGCCTCGAAGGCCTGGGTGAGCAGGCCGTCCCCGGCCAGGATCGCCATCGCCTCGCCGAAGACCTTGTGGTTGGTGGGCTTGCCGCGCCTGAGGTCGTCGTCGTCCATGGCCGGGAGGTCGTCGTGGATCAAGGAGTAGGTGTGGATCATCTCCAGGGCCGCGGCGGCCTTGAGGACCTTCCGCGCGGGTCCGCCGCAGGACTCGGCCGCGGCGAGCAGGAGGATGGGCCTGAGGCGCTTGCCCCCCGCGAAGAGGGAATAGCTCATGGCCCGGCGCAGAGTCTCCGGCTGGCCCTGGCGCCTGCGCAGGAGCTCCCCCAGGCAGCGCTCGACCTGGGCCGAGCGGCTTTCCACGTAGCCGCGCAGGAAGGGGCTCATAGCCATGGCAGGAGCTCCTCCAGGAAGCGGGAGAGCGCCCTCATGGCCTTGCGTTGCTTGAGGGCCAGGGAGAGCAGGAGAGGCCACTGGCTCAGGTTCCCGGCGGCGTAGCGGACGAGCTCCGAGAAGCTTTCCCCTTGGGGGAGTACGCTTGGCAGCCTGTCCTCAAGGGAGTCGAGGACGACCCGGAAGGCATGGAAAAAGACGGCGTGGTCCGCGGCCCAGCGGCGGACCGCGGCGGATTCCATGTCCACGGCGCTGGCCCTTTGCCTTCGCCCCAGGTCCGCCTTTTCCCGAGGCTCCGCCAGGACCCTCTCCGAGTGGGCCAGCCGCCCGAAGTGTATCCTGGCCCCCTGCCGCGCCGCGACGGCGCGGGCCGCCTCCAGGGTCTCAAGCTCCGCGCCTCCCAGCTCGGCCACCAGGTCCCCAGTGGCCATCCCGGGCTGGAGGGCGCCGCAGAGGCCGATGCTGATGACGCAAGCCAAGCGCGGAAGCGCTTGGCGCGCAGATATAAGGGAAAGTGAACGGAGCGTATCGGCTGTTCCGATTCCCGTCTTAAGGAGAAGGACCTCACGGCTGCCTACGGTTCCTCTATAGGAAGGGCCCGATAAGGAAAGCCCCAATCGCTTCGCGATCGGGGTGACCTCCCACCTCGTCGCTGCGAGGAGAAATATCGCCCCAGCCGCAGGCTGGGGCGAAAGTCGTTCGCCGTTTTCTTGCCGTTGTCGTTCCTGCACGCCGGTCATGCCGTTGCGGCCGTTTTCGCGTATCCGTTTTCCCTGAACCAGGCCGCCGCCTCAGCCAGGGCCTTGCGGGCCGGGGAGGAGGAGTAGCCCAGCTCCCGCCTGGCCTTCGCGGAGTCAAACCACATGTAGTGGCGCGCCATCCTGACCGCGTCCAAGGGGGCACGGGGCTCTCCCCCCAGGATTCTCGCCCGGGCGCTGTCCAAGGCCCCGAAGAGGAAGGCCACGGCGTAGGGGGTCTTGAAGCGCGGGCCCGGCAGGCCCGTCAACTCGGAGAGGGTCTCCAGGAGCTGCTTCAAGGTCAGGTTCTCTCCCCCGAGGATGTAGCGCTCCCCGATCCTCCCCTTGAGGGCCGCCAGAAGCAGGCCCTCGGCCGCGTCGCGGGCGTGCACCACGTTGAGACCGGTGTCGATGTAGGAGGGGATCCTCCCCT
>CAYLZQ010000311.1:0-3406 GCA_964388045.1 uncultured Elusimicrobia bacterium
GCTCCTCAACCTCTTGAACAACGCCCAGCAGGCCATGGAGAAGACCCAGGGGACCATCCGAGTCGAGACCCGCCGCTCCGGAGAGGAGGTCCTCCTGGCTGTCTCAGACACCGGACCCGGGATAGCCCCTGAGAACCTGGAGCTGATCTTCGAGCCCTTCTTCACGACCAAGGAGCCCGGCAAGGGGACGGGCCTCGGGCTCTCGATCTGTTCCAAGATCATCAAGGACCACGGGGGGAGCCTGGGGGTGGAGTCCAGGCCCGGGGAGGGGGCGCGTTTCACCCTCCGCCTGCCGGCCTTAGGGGCGCCCAAGGCCCAGGCCCCGGAGGCCCCCCGCCCGGCCAAGGTCCTCCTGATCGACGATCATCCCGAGGTCCTGGCCTTCGTGGCCAGGGCCCTGAGGCACTCCGGAAGGGAGGTCCACGCCTTCGTCAAGCCCGAGGAGGCGCTCTCCGCCCTCTACTCCTCCACCTTTGATCTTGTCATCTCTGATTTCTGCATGCCGGGCATGGACGGCTCGGACTTCTACCGCAAGGCCGTGGCCTTGAGGCCCGGGCTCTCCGGACGCTTCCTCATCCTCACCGGCCAGGCCTACCTCGAAGCGGCCAAGCCCTTCTGCGACTCCGCCCATCTCCCGGTCCTGATCAAGCCCTTTGACCTCGAGGAGTTCGAGAGGACCTTGAGGAGCCTTGAGGCCGCCCCCGCGGCTATGGAGGGAGGAGCACCATGAAGAAGGGAATCGCCGAGCGCCTCTACGCCGCCGAGGGACTGCTCGCCTGCGCCCTGGCCGCGAGCTTCGGGGGCATGATCCTGACGAGCCGCTTGCGCGAGTCCTCGGTGCGCGAGTCCCTTTTGCTCGCGAGCTCGGCGCGCAGCCTCCAGGCCGCGGCCTTGAGCTGCCGGGAATACCTGGATCTCGTCCTGGCCAGCCGCGACTTCGCGAAGGCCAAGGCCCTGGGCCGGGAGTCCTCAAAGCGCCTGGGGCAGACCAGGCTCTACGCTCTCCGCTCCGGGGGACCAGGACCTGAGCAGCTCAAGTCCCTCTCCGGGTTCCTGCGCGCCTCCCTGATCCTCCTGGAGAAGGTCTCGCGCCTGGAGGGCCAGGGGCGCCTGAGGGAGTCGAGCGACCTCTACCACGGCGGGGTGCGCCCCTTGATCGAGGGCTACCTCGCCTCCTCCCTGGAGGGGACCCTCAAGGCCGAGAGGGCCAGGAGGCTCGAGACCCTGAGGCGGGCCCGCCTCTGGACCAAGGCCTCCCTCGCGGCCCTGGCCGCGACCGCGGCGAGCAGCCTGCTTCTCTTTTTCATCTGGAGCCGGCGCTTCGCCCGCTACCTCCTCAGGAACCTGGAGAGCATCCGCCGCGCTGTCGCGGCCGTGGCCTCGGGCAACCTCCAGCTCGCCTTGAGGCCCGAGCGCGAGGACGAGCTGGGAGTCCTCACCCGGGCCTTGAACGAGATGGCCGCGCGCCTGGAGCAGACCCAGCGCCGCCTGCTTGAGGCCGAGCGCCTGGCAGCCTTCGGGGAGCTGGCGGGCGGGGCCGCCCGGGTCCTCAACAACCCCCTCTCGGCCGTGATCGGCTACGCCTCCCTCCTCATCGAGAGCGAGCGCCTCTCTGCCGAGGACCGCAAGGACCTCAGGATCATCCTGGACGAGGCCAAGCGCTGCGACCTGATCCTCAGGAACCTCGGGCAGTTCTCGGGCCAGAACGGATCGAGCAAGGAGCGCCTCAGCTTGGGCGACCTCCTGGCCAGGATGGCGGACTTCCTGAAGCCCTCCCTGGAGACCCAGGGGGTCTCCCTGGACCTGCGCATCGAGCAGCCCCTGCCCATGGCCGAGGGCAATCCCCGCAAGCTCCAGCACGCCTTCTACAACCTCATCACCAACGCCCTGCAGGCCGTCAGGGGCCGGCCCGGGGCGCGGATCGCCCTCTCCACCAGGAGGGAGGGGGATTGGGTCTGCGGGATAGTGGAGGACAACGGGGAGGGCATCGCCCCCGAGAACCTGGCCAAGATCTTCGAGCCTTTCTTCACCACCCGCAAGCCCGGGGAGGGGGCCGGGCTGGGGCTTTCCTCGGCGCTGGCCATCGTCACCGAGCACAGGGGCCAGCTCCTGGTCAAGTCCGAGCCGGGAGAAGGAAGCCGCTTCGAGCTGCGCCTTCCGGCGCTGGCCTCCGAGGCCTCCCCCCAGGGCGGGGGCAGGGCCACGGGAAGGATCCTGGTCGTGGACGACGAGAAGAGCATCCTGGCCCTGGTGGAAAGGGTCCTCACCCGGGAGGGCTTCGAGGTCCAGTGCGCCTCGGAGGCCAGGGAGGCCCTGCGCGCCATCGAGAGCCGCGGCTTCGACCTCATCCTCTCGGACTACTGCCTCCCCGAGCTCGACGGCTTCTGGCTCTACCAGGAGGTCCGGGCCAAGGCGCCGGGCCTGGCCGAGCGCTTCCTCTTCTCGACGGGCGAGATCGCCTCCAAGGACTTCCAGGCCTTCGCCCAGGGGCACGGGATCCCGGTGCTCCTCAAGCCCTTCGACCTTGCGGAGCTCGTGCGCACCGTGCGCAGCCGCCTTGAGTCCTTCTCCCCCATCCTGGAAGGCTCCCCGCCCATCCCAGGGGGAACGGAACGATCCTGATATAAAGGAGACCCCCGCAACACAAGGCGGGGGTTTTCGGGGGAAAAGGAGCCGTTTTATTAAGAAAGAGTAACTGCTCACCTCCCCCTCCCCATTGCTCGCCCCCTCCCCCGGGGATGGGGCGAGCGCCTGCGGCGCCTGGCCCCCTCACTACGCCTCACCTCCCCGCGGGGGAGGTGAGTAATCACCTCCTTCGCAATTCCTTCGCACTCCCTTAATGGACCCGCAACAGGGTTCGGATAGAATTCTGCCAGTGAGTTCGAGCCGGGCCGAGCAGCGCCGCGACAAGGGAGGAAGAGATGACTCAGCCACTGCGCATCCTGATCCTGACAGAAATCCAAGACCGGCAGGAGCCGCTCCAGGAGGAGCTCAATAAGAGCGGGCTCCCCTTCTCCTCCGAATGGGTCCGAGGGGAGGACTTCCAGAAGGCCCTTGAGCTCTTCAAGCCGGACCTCATCCTGGCAGCCGCGGAGCCTCCGGAAGCCCTCTCCTGCATGGCCCTGGCCCGGGCCAAGCGCCCCGAGGCCCTCTTCCTGCTCCTGGCCGATCCTTCTGCCGAGGAGCAGGCCATCGAGCTCCTCAGGCAGGGCGCAGAGGACGTCGTGTTCCAGGACCGCCCCTCCAGGCTCAGGCTCTGCCTGGCGCGGGCCGAGAGGCAAGCCAGGGCCCGCGCCGAGACCAAGCGCCTCAAGGAGCAGCTCCTGCAGGCCGAGAAGATGTCCTCGGTCGGCCTTTTGATCGGCGGGGTCGCCCACGAGCACAACTACCCTCTGACCGCGATCCT
>CAYLZQ010000312.1:0-3386 GCA_964388045.1 uncultured Elusimicrobia bacterium
GTGCCCCTGCTCGGCCGACTTGCGGAACCACTTGCGCGCCTCGGAGAGGTCCTGCCGCGCGCCCAGGCCGCGGGCGTAGAGGTGGGCGAGGGCGAACTGGGCGTGCATGTTGCCCGCCTCCGAGCTCATCCGGTAGTATCTCTCGGCCTCGCGCAGGTCGGGCGCGACTCCCTGGCCGTTCTCGTACATCATGCCGAGGTTGACGGCCGCGTGGCTCTTGTCGCCGCGCTCGACTCCGAGCCTGAACCACTTGAGCGCCTCGGAGAAATCCTGGCGGACGCCCAGGCCGTCTTTGTACATCCAGCCCAGGCCGTTGGGAGCGTACATGTTGCCGCCCTCGGCCGCCTTGAGGAACCACGCCAGGGCTTGGGCGTAGTCCTTTGTGACTCCCCAGCCTTGGAGGTAGAGGTTGCCGAGGCCGTTCTGGGCCCAATGGTTGCCTTGCTCGGCGGACTTGAGGTACAAGGCTGCGGCCTGGGCGTAGTCCTGCGGGACGCCCCAGCCGTTCTGGTACTGCCAGGCCAGGGTATTCTGGGCGTGCTGATTCCCCTGCGCGGCCGAGCGCTTCAGCCATTTCGCGGACTCGGCGTAGTCCTGCTTGAGCCCGAAGCCGTGGTAATGGAGGAAGCCCATCCCCCATTCTCCCCATTGATTGCCTTGCTCGGCGGCCTTGCGGTACCACTTCGCCGCCTCCAGGTAGTCCACCGGAACGCCCTTGCCTTCGGTGTAGATCCCGCCAAGGATGGCCTGGGCTAGAGCGACGCCCTTCTCGGCCTCTGGCCGGGCGAGGGCCAGCGCCTTGGCGTGTTCCCCGGCGGAGTAGGCGGCGGAGGCATCCTCGGCCGGGCCGGCGCTGGCCAGGCGCGCTGCGGCGAGCGAAGCGCAAAGGGAGAGGCCGATCGCCGCCAGCCCCAATCCGCGGGCATAGGCCGGGGCCGAGCCCCGGCGCCACTTGATGTTGCAGCCCAGGCTGGGCTTCTGATCCGCCGGCGCGGGCCGTCCCTGCAGAGCGGCGGTGACGGCCTCGCGCAGGTCTTTGCCCGTGACCGGGATGGAGTTGCCCGGGCGGCTTGAGTCGAGCTGGCCGCGGTAGACGAGCCTGCGCTCGCGATCGAAGAGGAAAAAGTCAGGGGTGCAGGCCGCGGAAAAGGCCTTGGCCGCCTCCTGGGTCTGGTCGTAGCAGAGGGGAAAAGAGAATCCGAGCTGCCGGGCCATCTCGGAGAGGCTCTCCGGCGCGTCCTCGGGGTAGTTTGCCGCGTCGTTGGAGCTGATGGCGACTATGCCCAGCCCCTTGCCGCCGTAGTCTCGCCCGAGCCTGGCCAGCTCGCGCTCCACGTGCTTGACGTAGGGGCAGTGCCGGCAGATGAACATGACCAGAAGGGCCTGGTCCTTGGCGAAGGAGGCGAGCGTGATCGCGCGCCCTGAGACCGAGTCCTTGAGGCTGAAGTCGGGAGCCAGGGTGCCCAGCGCGACCATCGTGGAAGGCGTTTCGGCCATAGCGTTTCTCCTTGGAGGAGTTTCGGCTCATTCTAGCAAACTCCCCCGGGGGTTCAGGGCTTTGCGCGGAGCGGCCTTCGGCCGCGGCCAAGAAGCTTTCCTGCGCCTCAGGCAGGGGCCCCCAGGCGCCCGCGGAGCGCGTCCAGGAGCTCCGCAAGGTCGAAGGGCTTCAAGAGCACCGGGATCGCGCGCCTCTCGGTGAAGGCCCTGAAGTCACTGGAGATGATCTCCCCCGTGGCGAAGAGGAACTGCCCGGCGAGCCTTGGCTCCAGGCGGCTGATCTCCTCGTAGAGCCCTCGGCCGTCCAGGCCAGGCATGCAGAGGTCCGAGAGGACAAGATCGAAGCTCCTGAGCCCGATCGCGGCCAGGGCCTTGCGGGCGTCGAGGACGCACTCGACCTCGAAGCCCTCCCTCTTGAGCACCCGCTCCAGGAGGGAGAGGATGCTGGGCTCGTCGTCCACGACCAGCAGGCGAGGCCTCTGGGGCTCCAGGGCTTGCCCTTCAAGCGGAAGGAGCACCGCAAAGCGGCTTCCCCGGCCGGGCTCGGAGCTAACCTGGATGCTCCCGCCGTGCTCGCGCACGACCGAGAGGGCGGCGGAGAGCCCGAGCCCGGCGGCCTCCGCCGGGTTGCGGGTGGTGAAGAAGGGCTCGAAGATCCTTTGGAGCTTCTCTGGGGCTATGCCCTCCCCGTCGTCCTCGACAGCGGCGCAAAGGGCTTTTCCGTCGCGACGGCTCGTGACCCGGATGAGGCCCTGGCCCGGGATAGCCTGGCAGGCGTTCGCGAGAAGGTTGTAGAAGACCTCCGCGAGTTGGCGGGGGCTGGCCTGGAGGGGGGGGAGGTCCTCTTGGAGGTCCAGGCAAAGAGAGATCCCCTTCCTCTCCAGGGCGTACTGGACCTGCCCGGCCGCCTTCCGGATGGCCTCGTTGAGATCGGCCGCCCGCTTGGGCCTGCCGTTGGGGCTTGAAAAGTCGCGCATGTTGAGCAGGACCGAGTGGCAGCGCTCGGCCTCCCGGAGCACTGTCCTGAGGTCCTTTTCCGCCTGGGGGCTCAAGCCCCCCTGATCGAGCATGAGCTCCGCGTGCCCGATCGCGGAGGCCAGGGGGTTGTTGAGGACGTGGGCCGAGCGTCCGGCAAGCTCCCCGAGGGCCGAGCGCCGCTCCTCCTGGAGGGCCAGGTCCTGCCTCTGCTCCAGGCGCTGGGCCATCCTGGCGAAGTCCTGGAAGAGCTCACCAAGCTCCTCCGCCTGCTCGGGAGGGAATGCCGCGGCGAAGTTGCCCGAGCCCAGGGCGGCCATGGCCCGGCGGAGGCGCTGGAGGTTCCTGGCGAGGTAACCCGCCAGCCTCCTTGTCCAGAGCCAGAAGACCAGGAGACTCAAGACCCCGAGGGCCGCCAGGGCCAGGCTGCTGGCCCGGACCCAGGCCCGGGTCCTGCGGACTGACTCCAGATGCCGCTCGTAGTCCTTCTTGAGGCGGAGCTCCACGGCCGAGGCGAAATGTCGCTCCAAGAGGGGGCGCAGGCTCGCCTCGTAGAGGGCTCCGGCTTCCCGGAGGCGCCCCTGGCGCTGGAGCCGCTCCAGCTTAAGGAGGATCCTGCGGGAGGCGCCAAGCAGGCGTTTGAGGGAGGCCAGGTCCCTGGCATCGGCCTCCTCGCCCAGCCCGCGGGCGTAGAGGGAATTGCGGCCCAGGCTCCGGCCGGCCTTGGAGGCCTCGGCCTTGACCTTGGGGAGATCCCCCTGCCCCAGGGCCTCAAGGACTCCGCGGCAGTCCAGGGC
Organism: uncultured Elusimicrobia bacterium; assembly: GCA_964388045.1. Classification (GTDB taxonomy): domain Bacteria; phylum Elusimicrobiota; class Elusimicrobia; order UBA1565; family UBA9628; genus CAYLZQ01. The sequence continues at coordinate 3,270 of CAYLZQ010000312.1, forward strand.
CGAGGCCTGCAGGGTCTTCTCGTAGCGCGCCAGGACCAGGGCTTGGCGCGCAGCGCTCTCCTGGCAGCGGATGATCCAGAGAAAGCTCTGAAACTTGTGAAAGTGGTTGTCAAAAAA
>CAYLZQ010000313.1:0-3377 GCA_964388045.1 uncultured Elusimicrobia bacterium
GTTGGCGCAGTCCTTGCGCGAGGAGGCCTGGATGGCGTTGACTGAGAAGGAGGGCTCATACCAGATTCGGCCCAGGAGATCCCCGCGGCCCAGGACCCTGGTCTTGGGAAGGACCCCGGACTGCTTCCGGAAGTCCTTTTCCAAGTAACGCAGGGATGCGAGGCTCTTGGCTTCCGCCTTGGTGAGCTTTCGAACCTTCGATAGGAGCCCCGGCACGGCCAGTTTCCCGTCTTTGTCCGCGACCGAGGCGATCATCCTGGCCAGGGCCTGGACCGGGTCCGCCAGCGGCCCTCCCCACATCCCGGAGTGGAGGGGATGGTCGGAGGAGCGGACGGTGACGTCCATGGAGACCAGGCCCCGCAGGGAGGTGGTGATGGAGGGGATCCCCACGTCGTAGTTTCCGGTGTCGGTCAGGACCATGGCGTCCGCGGCCAGCTTGTGGCGGTACCTATGGAGGAAGGCCTCCAGGTGGGAGGAGCCGATCTCCTCCTCCCCCTCGATGATCACCTTGACGTTGACCGGGAGGGCCCCGGCGCTCTTGAGATACGAGGCGACCGCGCTCGTATGCACCACGATCCCGGCCTTGTCGTCGGCCGCCCCGCGGCCGTAAAGGCGGCCGCCGCGCTCGGTGGCGGCGAAGGGGGGGGACTCCCAGAGCTCCTCGCGGCCCGGGGGCTGGACGTCGTGGTGGGCGTAGAGGAGGAGGGTCGCGGCTCCGGGGGCGTGGAGCCAGTCCCCGTAGACGTAGGGGTGGGCCCCTGGGAGGCGCAGGATCTCCACGTTCTCCAGGCCCCTGGCCTTCATGAGGGCCTCCACGGCCGCGGCCGACTCCTCCACTCGGCTCGGGTCGAATCCCGGGAAGCTCACGCTCGGGATCGAGACCAGGGCCTTGAGGTCCGAGACGAAGCCCTCCTGGTGGATTCTCGCGTAGTCTAGCGCTTTTTCTGTCATGCAGTCATTCTAGATCATCCGGGGCGGGGCCGTCAAAAGTCAACAAGGAGTCAAGCCCCTGGCAGCCGGAGATGCCGCCTGCTATAATATCTCCAAGGAAATGAAACGCTATCACCTGACCGCCGTCATCTGGAAAGAGGGCAGGCGCTACGTCTCCAAGTGTCCCGAGCTCGGGGTGGCCTCCTACGGGGCGACTCCGGAGAAGGCCATGGCAGCGTTGGAAGAGGCCGTGGAGCTCTACATTTCCAACGCCAAGAAGCTGGGCCTTCTGGAGGACGTCGAGCCGGCCTTGTCCTCCGGGACCCGCTATACCGCGCCGCTCGACATCGCACTCGCTTGACGCGCCTTCCCTCGCTTCCCTCGAAACAAATCATCAGGGTGCTCCGCGGGGCTGGTTTTGCCGAGGCGCCGGACCGAGGCAAGGGCAGCCACAGGGCTTTCGTGAAACGGGACGCGCAGGGCAAGCTGCGTTTGGTGATCGTCCCCTACGGGAAAGATATTCCTCGCGGCACCCTGCTCTCCATCTTGGACCAAGCGGGCTTGACGCGCGAGGAGTTCGTCGGGCTTCTCGAATGACGATTCTGCCCCGCTACTTCCTGAGGACCTTTCTCCCTTTCTTCCTGCTCTGCCTGGCCCTCTTCGTGGGCGTCCTGATGATGAACCATTTCCTCAAGCTTTTCAACCTCGCGCTCATGAAGGGGATATCGCCCCTCTGGATCGCGGCCTGCTTCGCCCGCCTGCTCCCCTTCGTCCTGAGCCTGGCCGTGCCCATGGCCTATCTGGTGGCCCTCCTGCTGACCCTGGGCCAGCTCGCCGAAGGGGGGGAGGTGATGGCCCTGCGCGCCTCGGGTTTTTCCTTCGCGGAGATGACCTGGCCCTTCCTCGGGATCGCCCTCCTCCTCTCGGGGTTCCTCCTCTACCTCAACCACAAGGCCAGCCCCGAGGGCTTCCATTCCTTCCGCAACCGCACCACCATGGCCGCCCAGCAGATCGCGCGGGTGGACCTGGAGCCGCGCTCCTTCGTGCGCCTGGGCCCCTGGAGGCTCTACGCGCGCAAGGCGGACAAGGAGAGCGGACGCCTGGAGGGGGTCTACCTGGTGCGGCCGGAGTCGCGCCAGGGCCTGAGGGTGAGCGCGCGCAGGGGCCTCTTGAGCCTTCAGAGGGGCCGCTCCGTGACCCTGGAGCTTGCGGAGGGGGATCTCCAGCTTCCGAACCCCGACCCCGCGAAGTACACCTTCGGCCGCTTCCGGAGCTACCGGGTGGCGGTCCCCTTGAACGGAGTTCCTCCGCGACGTCCCCCTGACATGCAGGAGCTCTCCTCCCCGAGGCTCAGGCAGCTCAGGAAGGATCCCGGGACCACGCCCCAGCACCGGGTGGAATACGCGGTGGAGATCGCGCTCCGGAGCGCCGGGGCCCTCACCCCCTTCGTCTTTTTCTGGATCGCGGCTCCCCTGGGCCTCGACCTCGGGCGCTACCGCCGCGGCGCGGCCTTCGCCCTGAGCCTGGGGATACTCTTCGCCTTCTACGGGCTGCTCGCCCTGGGGATCGGGCTCGGCCGGCGCCACGAAAGCCTCTCAAGCCTGGCCCCTTGGCTTGCCGACGCGGCCGGCCTCGCCCTGGGGGCCTGTCTCACGAGGAGGGCCGTCGCCCGGTGAGAATCTTCACCCTCTACATGGCCCGGCGGTTCTTCAAGCCCTTCCTCTTCGGCCTGGGGCTCTTCGCGATCCTGATCTTCCTTGCGGACATGTTCGACAAGATGCACTACCTGGTCAAGAGCAAGGCCTCCCTGGGGGTGATCCTGCAGTACCTCTGGCTCGAGGTTCCCTACTGGGGGATCCGGGTGATCCCCATGGCCACTCTTCTGGCCACCCTGGTCGCGGTCACGGATTTCGTGAGGAGCGGGGAGTGGATCGCGGTCCAGGCCGCGGGCTTTGAGACCGGGGCTTTCTGGAGGCCGATCCTGGGCTGCGCCCTGCTGGTGACGGCCCTGAGCTTCCTGGCGCAGGAGACTGTCCTGCCCGCCTGCTACCGCCGCGCGCGTTCCCTCTGGCAGGACCGGATCCATCCCGAGTGGGAGTGGGACAAGTACCTGGACGTGGCCTTGATCGGAGGCCCGGAGGAGTTCATCCAGGCCAAGCTCTTCTTGCCCAAGCAGGGCCGCATGGAGAGGGTGATCCTGGAGAGGGCCGGCCCCGGGGGCTTGGAGCGGCAGTTGGACGCGCGCCTGGCCCTCTGGGACGGGATCAGGGGCCGCTGGATCTTCCGAGAGGGAGTGGAGAGGCGCTTTTCGGAGGGCCGCCTCCAGGAGGAGCCTTTCTCCGAGCGGGTCTCGGAGCTGGCCGTCCCTCCCCGGCATCTCATACCGCGCTCCCGCAACCCGGAGGAGATGAGCCTGCGAGAGCTCCGCCGCTACGCGCGCCGCGGGA
>CAYLZQ010000314.1:0-3358 GCA_964388045.1 uncultured Elusimicrobia bacterium
GTACTCTATCCATTGAGCTACGGGCCCATGGATCTCACGCTGCCCGCGAAACGCGCAGCGTGAGAATTCCTTATCCAACGCTGTTGCTATTGAAGAAAGCCGTTGAGGCTTTTGGACCCAAACGGCTTGCTCCTGGGAGATTTTAGAACACTTTGCGCCGGATTGCCACTCAGGAGGATTTTTGATATCATCCCCGAGGGAGCTTCGCGGGAGGAGAGCCATGGGAGGCCATTCTCACTGGGCCGGGATCAAGCACAAGAAGGCCGTCGTGGACGCCAAGCGCGGCAAGCTCTGGACCAGGCTCATCCGCGAGATCACCATCGCGGCCAGGATGGGCGGGGCAGACCCTGGCTCAAACCCCCGCTTGCGCCGGGCGATCGACGACAGCAAGGCCGCGAACATGCCCGCGGACAACATCAAGCGCGCCATCCAAAGAGGCACGGGAGAGCTCCCCGGGGCGACTTACGAGGAGCTCACCTACGAGGGCTACGGGCCGGCGGGGGTCGCGGTCTTCTGCGAGGCGACCACCGACAACCGCAACCGCACCACCTCCGAGGTCCGCAAGATCTTCGAGGAGCACGGCGGCAAGCTCGGGGGCTCGGGCTCGGTCTCCTACCTCTTCGAGTCCAAGGGCTACCTCACCGTCAAGAAGTCCTTGGTCCCGGAGGACGACCTCCTCTCCCTGGCCCTGGAGGCCGGGGCCGAGGACTTGAAGGCCCGGGAGGCGGACGTCTTCGAGATCATCACGGCCCCGGCGGACTTCGAAAGGGTCAAGGCCGCCCTCTCGGCCAAGGGGATCCCCCTCGACTCGGCCGAGGTGACCAGGCTCCCCACCACCATGGTCCGGGTCGAAGGGCCCGAGGCCCAGAAGATCCTCGCCCTGGTCGAGGCCCTCGAGGATCACGACGACGTGAAAAGCGTCTACGCGAACTTCGACATACCGGACCAGGTGCTCTCGAAGCTTGGATGAGGATCTCCGTTCTCGGAGTGGACCCCGGGGTCTCCGAGACCGGCTGGGCTTTCCTCGAGGGCGGCGGGACCGGAGAGATACGCCTGGTCGCCTCGGGGCTCATCAGGACCTCCCCCCGCACCCTCCTCCCCGAGCGCCTCTGCCTCATCCACTCCGCCTGCGCGCGCGTCCTCGCGGAGCATGGGCCCGACGCGGTGGCCATCGAGGAGATGTTCTTCCTCAAGGCAGCCCACACCATCCGCGGAACCCTCCAGGCCCGGGGGGTGATCCTGCTCGCCTCGGCCCAGGCCGGCCGCCAGATCGCGGAGTACAACCCCAGGGCCGTCAAGCTCGCCCTGACCGGCAGCGGCAGGGCGGACAAGGCCCAGATGCAGAGGTCGGTGCAAAGGTCCCTCGGCCTGCCCCAAGCCCTGCGCCCCGACGACGTGGCCGATGCCGCGGCGATCGCCCTCTGCCACCTGCGCTCCCAGCGCCTGGGGGCGCTCAGGGTCCTGGACCGCTTCGGGGGCCCCTCGTGATCGCTTCCCTGCGCGGGACCATCCTGGCGAGAGGAAAGGGAAAGATCGTTCTTGAGGTCGGAGGAGTGGGCTACGAGATCTACGTCACGGACGCGACCCTGGCAGGACTTCCTGACGGGCAGGCTTGCCTGCAAATCTCTGAGTCCATCGGGCTCTACGGCGGGGGCCAGACCCTCTACGGCTTTCTTGCCCCCGGGGAGAAGGCCCTCTTCGAGGCCTTCAGGGACTGCGTCCCCTCCACAGGGGCCAAGAAGGCCCTGGACTACCTGGAGAAGGCCTCCAAGTCCCTGCCCGACTTCAGGCGCGCGATCCTGGAGAAGGACTCCCGCATCCTCTGCGGGGTCTTCGGATTCACCCCCAAGACCGCTGAGAAGCTCGTGGAAGCCCTCAAGGAGAGGCTGGAGGAGATCCCCTCGACCGGCCCCGAGAGGCTGGGCTCCTCCCACCAGGTCCAGGCAAGCCACCTCTCCCAGGCCCTCTCCGCGCTCTCGGCCCTGGGCTACAAGCCCGCCGAGGCGCGCGCGGCCCTTCAGGCCGCGGCCGAGGATGCCGCCGGGCAGGAGCTGGGAGTGGAGCAGATCCTGCGCCTGGCCTTGAAGAGGCTCTGATGACGGCCAGGGACCCGGATTCGGTCTTAAGCCCCGCGGCCAAGCCGGGGGAGGAGAGCTTCGACCGGGCCCTGAGGCCCAGGACCCTCTCCGAGTTCATAGGCCAGGAGAAGCTCAAGGCCAACCTCAGGGTCTTCCTGGAGGCGGCCAGGAGGAGGCGCGAGCCCCTGGACCACTGCCTCTTCTACTCCCCCCCGGGCCTGGGCAAGACCACCCTGGCCAACATCCTGGCCCGAGAGATGGGGACCAACCTCCGCACGGCCTCGGGGCCTATCCTTGAGCGCGTGGGGGACCTGGCCGCGATGCTGACCGACCTCGCGGACGGGGACGTCTTCTTCATAGACGAGATCCACCGCTTGAACCCCCTGGTCGAGGAGTCCCTCTACCCAGTCATGGAGGACTACACCTTCTACATCTCGACCGGCAAGGGCCCCGCGGCCTCCACCTTGAAGCTCGCGGTGCCGCGCTTCACCTTGGTCGGAGCGACCACCCGGGCGGGCCTCCTCACCGGGCCCCTGCGCGACCGCTTCGGGATCGTGGGAAACCTCAACTTCTACGAGACGGCGGAGCTCGAGGCGATCGCGAGGCGCTCGGCCCAGATCCTGGAGATCCCGACCGAGGAGGAGGGGGCGGCGGTGATCGCCCGGCGCTGCCGCGGGACCCCCAGGATCGTCAACCGGCTGCTTCGCCGCGTGCGCGACTTCGCCCAGGTCGAGGGGCAGGGCCTGATCACGGGCCCTATCGCCCGCCACGCCCTGGAGCGCCTGGAGGTGGACCCGGAGGGCTTGGACGCCATGGACCGCAGGCTCCTCTGCGCGATCATCGAGAAATTCGAGGGGGGGCCCGTGGGGGTCGAGAACCTCGCGATCGCGGTCGGGGAGGAGACGGACACCCTGACCGACGTGACCGAGCCCTTCCTGATCCAGGCGGGCTTCATAGCGCGCACCCCCCGCGGGCGGGTGGCCACCCCCAAGGCCTACGCCCACCTGGGCCTTGCCTCCCCGCGCCGGGACCCTGAGCTATTCCCGGGATGATCTCCTGGTGGCACCCCGCCCTGGCCGCCCTCCTCGCCTGGGCAGGGGAGACTCCTTCCGGCCACCCCATCCGGATCGGGATCGTCCCGGAGGCCGAGGAGCTCTCCCTTGTCCCCGAGGGCCGCTTCTCGGTCCGGGACGGGCAGGGGCAGCTCCTGGCCCTGGTCCCGCACAGGACCTACCAGGCCCGCCCGGCCGAGGGCGGCTTGAGCCTGGGACCCTACTTCC
>CAYLZQ010000315.1:0-2856 GCA_964388045.1 uncultured Elusimicrobia bacterium
CCGTGCTCCCGGAGGGCGGGCTGGCGTCCTCCGAGAGGCTGGCGGCCACCCCCTGCCCCGGGGCCGCGACCTCGGGTTTGGTGCGCCCGTCCCGGGTGGGGCCCCTGCCGCCGAAGGCCGTGAGGGCCCCCAGGGGGACCTGGGCGCTGTAGCAGAAGGTGCTCCCGTCCAAGGCCTTCCAGCAGGTCTTGGTGTTGTAGGAGCCCACGGCCAAGACGTTCTTGGCCGTGGCCGGCTCGGTCAGGGTCATGGTCGAGTCCACGAAGTTGGAGAAGCTGGTTTTCAAGATCGTGGGCTGGGTGAAGCCGTCCACCCGGCCGCTGGCTCCGCTGGCGGCGCGGGTCAGGGAGTGGTGGACGGAGCTTGCCGAGAGCGAGGGGGACTGGGTGACCTCCACGAAGATCTGCCTCTCGCCCTTGGGATGACCGAGATTGGTCCCGTTGTGTATGACCACCTGGGCGCCACCGATGGAGCCGCTTACGTCCGTTCCCGGAGCCGCCGCGACGCTGGCGTTTCCTCCCCCGGAGAGGGTCACGCTGACCTGATAGGAGTCCCCGGCCGGGTGCCAGAACTCGGTGTCTATGGTGTCGGTGGCCTGGTTCCTGACCACGGTGAAAGTCTGCGACTCCCCGGGAAGGAAGTCGTGGCGCGCGTGCGGCTTGGAGAGATGGTCATTGCCGACCGCGACCACGACTGGGGTGTTCGCCGCGACCTCAGCAACCGAGGTCTCGAAGGCGTCGGTGCCGTCATGGGGACCGCCCTGCCCCCCCAGGGAGAGGTTGATGACCGCGCGCTTGCCCAGGGCCGCGGCCCGGCTCGCGATGAAGTTCATGCCGTCCACCACCCCCGTGTCCGTGAAGTCGGTCTTGACCGAGATGATGTCCGCCTTGGGAGCCAGGCCCGCGTATTTGCCCGCCGGCTCGTTGCCGTTGGTGGCCGAGCCGTCCCCGGCCGCTATCCCCGTGACGTGGGTCCCGTGGCCCAAGGTGTCGTGGGTGGGGATCAGGGGACTTCCCGTCTGGAGCCTGCTGGTGATCTGGGCTCCGGCGATCTCCATGCCGTAGCCAAAGCCAGTCGGGGAGGGGAAGGTCGCGGTGGGGGCCAGGGTCTGGTCCCAGAGGCGCAGGATGCGGGAGGCGTTGGAGGCGTCGTCGACGAAGTCTTTGTGCTTCCAGTCTATCCCGGTGTCCACCACCCCCACCACGACCCCGGAGCCGTCCACCCCCGAGAGATCCGAGAGGCCGCTCTGGAGCACCCCGAGGAAGAAGGGCCCGGAGGTGAGATTGGAGCGCACCACCTCCAGGGCGGGGGCGAGTTTTCGGCCGGCCTCGACGCGCGTGATCCGAGGGTCTTTGTCGAGGGCATCGAGGATGCGCAGGGGAACCCTTGCCGTCACTACGTCCGCGAGCTCGGTCTTGAAGCGGGCCTCCGGGTAGGAGCGCTCCAGCTCCGCCTTGCCCGAGCCTGGGCGCAAGCGGATGAAGACCTCGACCGTGGGGCTGGGAGCCTCGGGCATGACCCCGGCCAGCCGGACCAGGGCGCGCAGCCTCTGCGGGGAGGCGGCCTTGATGATCTTGAGCCTGGAGTCCAGCTTGCTGAAAGCCGCCCGGGCCTGGGGCGGCGCCGGGCCGAAAATGAAGACTCCCAGGAACAAAAGAAGGGGCATCCCCGCCTGAAATCGGCGTCTGGTCATAAACAAGTCAACCGTCGATATTTCCAGGAAGTATAGCCCGGCCCCGGGGGGAATTCAAGGACGGGGGTGTTGCGGGAAAGGCTGGTTTCTAGTCGGGCTTTTCCGCGGAGATGAGCCCCAGATCAATCCCCTTGACCACGGCCTCGGTGCGGTTGGAAACCCCCAGCTTCTGGAACATGCTGTTCAAGTGGTTCTTGACGGTCTTGACGCTGCACTCGAGCTGGCTCGCGATCTCCTTGTTGGACTTTCCGCGGCCGAGAAGGGCGAGAACCTTGATCTCGGTCTTGGTCAGGGAGACCAGGGAGGCCTCGGCCGAGGCCGAGCCCATCTGGCGCAGGCCGTCGATCAACTTGCTCATGACCGGCTGGGGGATCATGACCCCTTGGTTGGCGAAGGCCTTCAGGGCGTTGACGAGCTCCGTGGCGGGAAGCATCTTGGAGAGGTAGCCGTTGGCACCGGCCTGGATCGCCTCCATCACGTGGGACTCGTCCTCGTAGGAGGAGAGGATCAGGACGTTGGTGGCGGGGCAGTCCCTGTGGATCTGCCGGGTGGCCTCGATGCCGTCCATGTGGGGGAGCTTGATATCCAGGAGGATCACGCTGGGCCTGAGCTTCTTGACCAGGCGCAGGGCCTCCTGGCCGTCCGCGGCCTCTCCGACCACCTCGATGGCCTTCTCGTTCTCCAGGAGATCCTTGATCCCCTCCCGGAACAGGGTCTGGTCATCGGCGATGACGACTGAAATCTTCTTCTTGGGCTTAGGCACGATAGAACCCCCCATGAGAGTTTCTGCCTGCGTCTTGAAAATAATACAAAATATTTTCTGGTTGTAAATGCAGGCTCGTCTCGATTTTGCTATAATCGTGGCGAAAGAATCCTTCCCATTCGGCGCCGTAGCTCAGGGGTTAGAGCGGACGTTTCATAAGCGTTAGGTCGGAGGTTCGATTCCTCCCGGCGCCAAGCTTTGCAGTGCGGGAGGGATCGAACCTCCGCATCAGCCTAGGGGGAGGCTTCCGTCAAGGGCGCCGCAGGCGTCCGCGCATCCCCAGCTCGATTCCTCCCGGCGCCAAGCTTTGACAGAGAGGCGTATTTTTCATTTAATAGGCCTGCCGCTCAATCAAAAACAGCCTGGAGGCATATGGCAGAGACAATGGTCGTGGTCAGCA
>CAYLZQ010000315.1:2866-3356 GCA_964388045.1 uncultured Elusimicrobia bacterium
TCGTTAAAGGTCCCCGAAGGGGACCGCGCTCAGGCCGAGTCCTCCCGGCGCCACGGGTTTTGACCTTTGCCGGCGCCATGGGTTTGACTCGCCCCTCCCAAAAGAATAGAATGCTGATCTGAGGAAATCAAACAGGAGGAAATTCATGGCAGAGACACTCGTGGTCGTGAGCAAGGTCAAGAAGATGGTCAAGGAGGCCGGCTATAGGACGGGGGGGGACTACATCCAGGGCCTCTCCGACAAGATCGGGGAGCTGGTCAAGGCCTCCATAGAGAAAATCAAGACCGACGGAAAGAGGAAGACCCTCGGGACCGAGGATCTCTAGGCTCGGGCAGGGGGCGATGCAAACCTTCCGGGACTTCATGGAGGCGGCCCTCTACGATCCGGAACAGGGCTACTACGGGCGCCGAATTCCGAGGGAGGACTTCTACACCGCTCCCGAGCTTCACCCCGCCTTCGGAGGGGTCCTGGCCCGCGAATTCCTCCGCCG
>CAYLZQ010000316.1:0-3335 GCA_964388045.1 uncultured Elusimicrobia bacterium
TGACCATGACCGGGAAGCCCACGGCCAGGGCCTCCTTCATGAAGCCCTCCTCCACCAGCCCCGCGCTCCCGGGCACGACAGGGACCTCGGCCTTGCGCGCCAGGGCCTTGGCCGTGCTCTTGTGCCCGAGCCTGCGGATGGCCTCCGGGCCCGGGCCGATGAAGGCCACCCCGGCCTCGGAGCAGGCCCGGGCGAAGTCCGCGTTCTCGGAGAGAAAGCCGTACCCGGGGTGGACGGCGTCGGAGCCGGTGATCTTCGCGGCCGAGAGGATCGCCTCCACGTTGAGGTAGCTCTGGGAGGAGGGGGCAGGCCCGACGCAGACCGCCTCATCGGCCAGGCGCGCGTGCAGGGACTCCCGGTCTGCCTGCGAGTAGACCGCCACTGTCTTGATCCCCAGCTCGCGGCAGGCGCGGATCACGCGCACCGCGATCTCGGAGCGGTTGGCGATCAGGATCTTCCGGAACATTGCTTGGCGCGGGAGAAGGCTGGGTCTGCCATGCCTATGGCTCGATGAAGAAGAGGGGCTGGCCGAAGCCGACCGGGCTTTCCGCCTCAGCGAAGACCCGGGCGAGCCTGCCCGAGCAGGGGGCCTTGACCTGGGAGGAGCCCCTGGCGGTCTCAACGACCCCGAGAAGCTCTCCCTGGGAGACCGCGGAGCCCTCGGCCTTCCGGGCCTCTCCCAGCCTGCTTGGGTGAAAGACCCCCACGGCGGGGGAGCAGACGGCCTGAAAGGGGCTCTCCAAGACCGAGGGGGCCCTGGGAGCCTCCGGGGTGGAGAGGGAAAAGCCGTTGCCTTTCTCCCGATAGCCCACCTCCACGAGGTCCGTGGTCCTGATCCAGGAGAGCACCTTTTCGATTTCGGCGGTCCTCATCTCTTGCCCTCCTCGGAAGCGGCCCTGCGCGAAGAAGTTCCCATGGCCTTCCGGGAGCGGGTCCCCCGGCGCGCCTTGCGCCTTCCCGGCAGGGGGCTTTCGCGCAGGAGGCTCTGGGGATGGGCCGGCAGCAGCCCCGAGGCCAGGGGGTCGAAGGGCGAGGGGAGCATCTTGAAGACCGTGGTGCGCGTGATCGCCTGGCTGCGGGTGCGGGGGTTTAAGTCCACGAGGTAGAGCTCCGTGTCCTTGTTCGCGAACTCCACCATCACCTGGCGGCAGGCCCCGCAGGGCATGGCCTTGCTTCCCACCACGCAGAGGGCCTTCAAGCCCGACTGGTTCCTGGTGACGGCGTTGAAGATCGCGACCCTCTCCGCGCAGAGGGAGAGGCCGTAGGAGGCGTTCTCGACGTTGGAGCCCGCGAAGATCCGGCCGGACTCGGTCAGGACCGAGGCCCCGACCGGGTAGCGGGAGTAGGGGCAGTAGGCGTGCTTGCGCGCGGAGACCGCGGCCTCAATCAGGCGAGAGATCTGTCTCGAGAGCTTCATGGGCTTCCTCCAGGACGGCCTTGGTCCGAGCGGCGAACTCCCGGCGCAGGGCCTTGCGCCTTTGAGGGGGAAGAAAGAGGTGATCCACGGAATCCAGGACGATCCGGGCGAGCTCCGGGATGGTGAAGCCCAGGCGCAGGGCCTGGGAGTACTCATGGGTGAGGTCTATCCCCATGATCCCGCGGTCGTCGGTGTTCAAGGTCACGGGGACCCCCGCCTTGTGGAAGGCGCGCGCCGGGTGGCTCTCCAGGTCCGGCACCGCCTTGGTGCGGACATTCGAGGTGATCCCGATCTCGAGGGGGACCCTGCGCCTGACCACCTCCGCGAGGAGCTTTTCGTCCTCCATCAGGTGGATGCCGTGCCCGATGCGCATGACCTCAAGGTCGAGGGCGGCTTTGAGGTTCGCCGTCCCCACGGTCTCGCCCGCGTGGCAGGTCGTGTAGATCCCCAGGCTTCTGGCCTCCTCGTAGAAGGAGGCGTACTGGGTCGTGGGGTAGCGCGCCTCGTCCCACACCAGGTCCAGGCCCACGACCGAGGGCTCCTCGGGAGGGGAATCGGGCTTGAAGAACCTCTTCAAGGTCTCGAAGGCCCTTCGGTTTTGGGCCGGGCCGTGGGAGCGGAAGAGGCAGATGATGACCGTGCTCGTGGTCCCGAAGTCCCGGCGGCCCTTCTTGAGCCCTTTGAGGACCGCCTCCACCACGGCGTCCGTTGGGAAGGAGGCCGTGGCCTGGAGCTCCGGGGCGAAGCGCGCCTCCACGTGCCTGATGTTCTCGGCCGCGCAGTCCTCCACGAGCTCGTAGGCCAGGCGCTCCACCGCCTCGGGGCGGCGCAGGAGGGGGTAGAGCAGCTCGAAGACGTCCAGGAACTCCTTGAGGGACCTGCAGGTGGGGGAGACCTGGAGAAAGGGGGTGAGGTCCTCCAGGTTGTCCGCCGGGAGCTTGACCCGGAACCTGCGGGCCAGCTCCAAGGCCGTTTGAGGCCTCAGGGAGCCGTCCAAATGGCAGTGGAGGTCGGTCTTGGGAAGGCGCCGGAGGAGGTCGTTCATCCCAGGTATTTCCCGATCAGGGGCTTGAGCCTCCTGATTGTCCGCGGGTTCATGGCCTTGGGGTCCGTGAAGAGGGCTCCCGAGAGGGCCGTGGCGCAGCGGCAAGTCCGCGGCCGTCCGGCTAGCCGGGCGGCCGCGGATTCGATCAGTTTTTGGGCGTTGGCGACGTTGGCCGTCAAGTTCTCGACCACCTTGGCCGTCGAAACCTCCTCTCCCTGCTTCCAGCAGTCGTAGTCCGTGACCAGAGCCACCAGGGAGTAGCAGAGCTCGGCCTCCCGCGCGAGCTTGGCCTCGGGAAGGGCGGTCATGCCGATGACCGAGTAGCCCATCCTGCGGTGGAACTCGGACTCGGCCTTGGTCGAGAAGGCGGGGCCCTCCATGCAGACATAGGTCCCTCCCCGGTGGACCGCGATCCCCAGGGCCCCGGCCTCCCGCTCCAGGACATCGGACTGGGCCTCGCAGAAGGGCTGATCAAAGGCCACGTGGGCGACCACCCCGGAGCCGAAGAAGGAGCAAACCCTTCCCCTGGTCTCGTCCGCGAGCTGGTCCGGGAGGACGAAGCGCCTGGGGGGGAGCTCCTCCTTGAGCGAGCCCACGGCCCCCACGGCCACGATCTTCTCCACCCCCAGGGACTTAAGGGCATAGAGGTTGGCCCGCGCGTTGATCTCGGAGGGGAGCAGGACATGCCCCTTGCCGTGGCGGGGCAGGAAGGCGCAGGCGACCCCCCCAAGGGTCCCCAGGAGGATGGGCCCCGAGGGCGCGCCGAAAGGGGTTTTCACCCGCGCCTCGCGGGGATTTTGGACTCCTCTCATCCGGTAGAGCCCGCTTCCCCCGATGAAAGCAAGATGCGCCCTAGTCTTCACGGGATGTAGC
>CAYLZQ010000317.1:0-3329 GCA_964388045.1 uncultured Elusimicrobia bacterium
GGGCCTGCGGGTGGCCGCCGTCCACTCCGAGCCCGACTCCGACCCCCGCGCCGCCTCCCTGGAGAAGCTCGGGGCGGGCGACCTGGACGTGTGTTCCTGCCCGGCTGAAAGTGGATCAAGTTCGGTTGAAAATTCACCGACACTTTACACCGCCCAAGCACGGTAGTCGCGCTTCATCAGTCGCAGGAAGCGCAGGAGCTCCGAAGTGCTCCATTGCTCCAGACCGAGAAGCTTGCATAGCCGCTCCCGCCAGGGGGTGGCCCCGGGGCTCCGTCGCTTCCGTTCCCCACGTTGCTCTGCGATGAACTGTTCGTTTCCGCGCCTCACCTCCTCCGCCATCCCCTTCGCCACCTCGGCCGGGGTGACATTCCCCAGGCTGGGACGGCTGATGTCCTCGCTGAGGACCTTGCGGGTGGCGTCGCAAGCCCGCTTGAAGGCATCGAGTTCCGTGCCCCGGGCTGGACGCTCCATCCGGGAGACCTGCTCGTAGATCACCACCCGCACGTCCCGGTTCATCCTCTCGGTCTCTCCGTTGAACCACGGGGTCCCAGGAGGGATCCGCACGTGGTTCGTCCGACCCGCCAGCGCCTGGCGGAACACCTGCCGATACTGGCTCCCCCGATCCGTCTTGGTGCACACTGTGGGGGGACGGCCGCCGCGGACCTCGCAGGCCCTCTCGAAGCACTCCGCCACGAACTCGCCGTCCGCCGCGTGGAGGGTGGGCTCGATCACCAGACTCTCCTGGTTGAAGACGTCCACGAAGACGCACACGTCGAACCGGTAACCCCAGGCCACCACCTGGAGCAGGTCCGAGCCCCACACCTCGTTGAGCCCGTCGGCTCTGGGCATCTCGAACGGAGTCGACGGGCGCACTTGCTGCCGGCGTCCCGCCACCTCCTGACCCACCAGGCTCGCCAGCGTGCCCTTGAGGAGGTCGTAGCTGCCGGCCCCGATCCAGGCCGCACGGTCATGCACCAGGTTGGCCGCCCCCTTCTTGCCGCCCATCCAGGGATGCTCGATGACCTGCTCGGCCGTGGCCAGGAGCTCCTGGTCGGTCAACAGGAGCTGCTCCCGGCCCGCCCGGGCCTCGCTGGCCTGCCGGCGCAGCAGCCCCCGGAGCCACCGGCCGGCCTCTCCGGCCCACTCCAGCACGGTCCGCTGGCCGGTCCCCAGTCGCTCCGTCAACTTCGCCATCCAGCCCTTCAAGTCGAACCCCGACGGCGGCCGGAAGGCTTTTTTTTGGCGTTGTGCTCCGCGAACCCGAGCAGCAAGCCCTGGACCTCGCACTTCGCGGTCAACTGCCTGGTCGCAAGCTCGAGTTCCTGGATGGTCTGGCGGGCCGCCTCGAGCTCGGTAAGGAGCCTGGCCGGATCCGTCTCCTGGGGCGGGCGGCCCGGCCCGCGCCCCGCCCAGGCCTCCAGGACGGTCTCCTGAAGGTCCCCGCGGAGTTGGTAGAGGTAGCTGCGGTCGAGACCGCGCTCCCGGCAGAACGCGGCCACGTTGTCGGTCCCGTAGGAGTCCAGCACCATGGCCAGCCTCTCCTCGGCGTTCCAAGAGTTTCCTCGCGACGTCTGGCTCATCTCTCCCTCCTCATCTCCACCCCCAAGCCCAAGGTCACCGCCCGTGCTCGATGGCCCCGGCCCGGGCGTCGGAGGAACGACGGACGCTGCCCGTCCTGCGTCCCATCCCCGCTCCCGGTGAGCCGTCGCCCTCGCGCTTCCTCCCCAGCGCGTCGTCCTCGGTCCGTCCAGGCCGAAGAGCGCAGCGTGCCTGGACGGGCCGGGGAGGGCGTGCTACTCCTCCACCGAGGGCGACAGCGGTCCGGGAGCGGGGACCCCCTGCTCCTGGAAGACCTGAACCTGAGCACCCATGCGGAGCCGCCCAGCGTGGTTCCTGAAGCCGGCCACCCGGTCCGAGAGGCAACACTTGAACATGGTTCAACTCTCCAACTTTCGCTTCCATCCTCGCAACTCCCTCTGCAACCGGGGTCCCGGGTCGGTTCCAGGCCGCAGGCCCCACGCCTGGACCCGACCCGGCCTGCAGGTTACCCTCCGACGACGGGAACGTCAGCCCCGCTCCCCGGCTCGCGGCCGTCCCCCCCGACGTCCCACAGCAGCCGCAGCTCGTGCGGACCCTCCCCGGCGATCACCAACCGCCGTCCCATCAGGTTGGCCGCCAGGTAGACTCCCCGCTCCGGCCGCCAGCCCTCGCTGCCCATCGTCCGGCGCACCGCCCGGGCCATCCCGTAGAAGCGGTCGGCCGGGGTCAGCCCCTCCAGGCCCTGGTGGGGCCGGACGTAGTTGTACCAGGCAACATAGCGGTCCAGGGCTCGCTGCGCCTCCTCCGCTGCCTCGAAGCCGCCCTCGGGGAGATCGGCCTCCTTGCGCAAGGTGCGATGGAACCGCTCGGCCTTCCCGATGGTCTGGGGGTGGCGTGCCGCCGCCTTCACGTGCTTTGCACCGACTTCGTCCTCCACGTAGGCCGTGAACCTCGAACGGCCCTTCCAGGACCAGAACTGCGGACCCCGGTCCGTCAACACCCGCCCCGGACGGCCCCAGCGCTCTACCACGGTCGCCAGCTCGGCGATCACCGCCTCCGCCGTGGCCTCCTCGAGCACCCGCTCGGCCAGGCACATCCGGCTGTGGTCGTCGAGCACGGTGAGCCCAAACCAGTACAGGCCCTTGCCCGGCCGCGGTACGTACCAGAGGTCCATCTGCACGGTCTCCAGCGGCTCCGGTGCCTCGAACCTCCGCGGCGGCTGCTCCGTCTTCCGGGACGGACCGGGCCGGGACCGACCCGACCCGGCCAGGTAGCCGGCCAGCACCCCCGCTGGCACCGCCAGCCGATGGTGGCGCAGCATCCACTCTCGCAAGGCCTGACGCCCGAAGTGCGGGTGCTCCTCCATCACCGCGTCCAACCGCGCCCTGAGCTCAGGGCAAATCGCCGGCAACGACAGCTCGGGCTCGACCTCGACCTCGCTCTCCATCTCCACGGGCGCCGCCGGCTCCGCCTCCTCTCCGCCCTCCCCGTCTCGCCCGTCGTGTCCGTTCGGCCCGTAGCGGGCCGACCAACGGCGGATGCTGCTCACGCTATAGCTGGTGGCGTGAGCAGCCTCCTCCAGCGTCCAATCTCCCGCTGCCACCCGTGTGGCAATCATCCTCTTGACCTCCAACGGCAACTGCGTCCTGTTCATCCCTTCACTCCTCTCTTCTCGACGGAGGAAGTGTGGGAGAATTTCAGGTCCGAGGTGATCCAGATTCAGCGTGGCAGTACAGCCCCCAATGCCGTGCTGCTCCAAAGCTTCCCGGGATTGATAGAAGGTGGTGCGG